>JBLMZU010000555.1:0-18570 GCA_050258995.1 Bacteroidota bacterium | reverse complement strand
ATTTTTCGATCAAGTCGGGTCGCTTGCGGAACCACCAGTTGTATTCGGAGTTATGCCCGCTTGACTCTGTCACATATTTGCCGAGCGCCAGGAACATCTCGTTGCGGACGATCTCCATGTTGTAGATCTCGGGCTCTTCAGTGATGGCCTTATGGATCGCCGGATAGGCGTCCTCGCCGTTGACCTTGAACTCCAGATACCAGGCCTGGTGGTTGATGCCGGCGCAGGTGTAGGTGATCTCATCCAGCCCCGCGCCGATCCACCAGCCGAGCATTTGGGCGGTGCCCTGGACGGAATGACACAGCCCGGTGGTCGGGATGAAGCTCTGGCGCTGGATCGCGCCGCACAGCATTGCCATCGGATTGGTATAGTTCAACAGCACTGCCCGGGGACAGTAGCGCTCCATGTCGCGGACGATGTCCATCATCGGGTTGATTGTGCGCAGGAAGCGGAAGATGCCCGAAGGTCCGCGCGTATCGCCGACGTTGGTGTCCACTCCGTATTTTTTGGGGATCTCGATATCGTGGCGCCAGACTTCCGTTCCCCCGGCAAGAATGGTGGTCAGGACCACGTCCGCATCACGCAGCGCCTCGGCCCGGTCCAGGGTCGCGGTGACTTTGGCAGGATACTTTCCCAAAGCAATAATCTTCTCCACCGAGCGCCTGGAGAAATCGAGCCGTTCCGGATCGATGTCCATCAGGGCAAGCTCGGCGTCGCCCAGCAGGGGGAATGTCAGAATGTCGCGGACAAGCTCGCGGGTGAATCCCAGGCTGCCCGCTCCGATAAATGTTATTTTTGTCATGGTATTCTCCAGTGAAGTGAAAGTGACGGTCACCCGATTGCAAGTGTAAATATTTGCCGCTGCGGGATGTTGATTTCCACCGTGCCATGGTTCACAACCAGTGTTTCCAGATGACTGCCAAACAGATCACAACGTTCCGCTGAATGGATTTCCAGCAGCCCGCTTGAAATGGATGCGGTCTGGGTGGTGTCGCTGGCGTTGAACAGTGTGAGCAGTGCACCGCCTGCCGGTGTGGCGCGCAGGCTTAAGATCATGATCGGCAGCTCCGGCAGATGGAGCAGTGTCCCGGTCGCCGGTAAAAGCTCCTGTGCAGGTGTTTCGCCCAGGTGCTGTACGAGCGGGCGGGAATGTTCGGTTTCGGCGGCAAAGCGATGAGCGCGCGATTCATCGAATCCCCCTGCGTAAGGAAGGATGGCGTAACGTGCTGTTACCGTGCCAGGTTGTGCGCCCGGGAAGTTGGTCTCCCAGTAATTGTTGGTCACCCAGCCAAGCAGCATGGCCCGCTCGGGCATGACCTCCTGCTGGTTGTGGGCGAAATGGAAGTCGCCCAGCTGCACCATGGGGTTCTCAGGTGTGGCGATCGCCATACCGCGCTCACCGTCATTGAAGTCCACCCAGCCCTGGACGGTGAAGTAGTCGCGGCACGAGCCCGGGAGCTGATCCAGGTGCGGGCGGACGGGCACGCCGCCGATGTCGAAGCGCGCCTGGGCATTGGGGATGTTGAAGGGAAACAGTAGGTAGGTCGCCTCAGGATGAATACAGGTACCCATCTGCCATTCGGACTGGAATTCGATCTGATCGTCCTGGTCGGGCAGGAACATACGCTGGGAGATGTTTCCGACCTGGGGATGCTCCAGGATTTGTTCCACGACCGTGCCGAAAGCCAGCCGGTACGTTTTGTGGAGCAGCACTTTTACAGGCGTCGTGCGGCTGGCCTGCCAATCGGAGTGCCAGCCGCGAATTGTCTCCGGGGTGGGAGCCCAATCGATCTCGAAGAGACGTTTGCGCGGTTCCGGCGTTTCATGGTCGGCCACTTCTTCATGGACAAAGCCGTGCAGCGGATATCCTGCCGATGGATCGACCCACTCATGATTGAGCTGCTTGTCGAACAAAGAGCGAATGCCGCCTTTTTGTGTATCGAAGGTGATGCGATAGCGTTGGTTTTCAACGACTGCATCCTCACCTTCCTCAGCCTCCACCATGCCGGTCAGTGCCTCCCAGCCGACGACCGCGTATCCAAAAGCCGGGACCGTGGTAGGCTGCAGCATCCAGCCCATGCCGCCATTGAAGGCAGAGTCGGAACGTCCGGTCCAGAAGTCGGTGGGCTGCTGATTGCGTCCAAGGAAGTGGCGGCTGGAGGTGGGGTCATCATTTAGCCCGCGCGGGATCAATACATTTTTGGGAATGGCCCCGCTGACGGTCCGCTCCCAGGGCAAAGGATTGAAGAGCAGCAGATCGGTCTGGTCATTGCGGGGTATGAGGCGTGAAAGATCGGCGAGGGCATCCCGCTCCAGCAGCAGGCTCAAGGAACGGGCAGTATAGGCAAGGTTTTTCTTGTAGTTATCCATTGCCAGCGAGTCTTCGAGCTGCGGGTCATTGGCCGCAGTGTCCGCGCCCCAGGTGTGCTCGCCGTACAAATTGAGGGCGCGCCAGGCGGCATCGCGGTACAGGTGATTGGATCTTTGGGACCAACGCTCTCCTGCCCCCAGGCTCTCTCCCGCAGGACGAGAGAAATTTGCCTCTCCTTCCTGCGCAGGAGAGGCGCCGGGAGTGAGGTCCTTCAATGCAGCAAACAACGCATCGGACCGGTATAACCGGCTGCGGGAAGTCAGTGCAATGGTGGTTTCGCGCGCTGAAGAAATGCAGCCGAAGTTCCAGTAATCGGTCCAATCGCCTCGTATTCTCTTCAGATCGGCATGGTGATTTTTGACCCGCTCCCAGAACATTCGCGGCGTGGCTGTGATGACTTTCGGCGAATGACCTGCCTCGTTCCAGCGGCAGGCGAACTCGGCGAACGCGGCCCAGGCAGAGCCATTATCTCCAAAGGGATGGTAGCCCTGCAGCATCAGGAACGGCAGGGGATAGTTGATTTCATTCAAGTAAGCTTCGATCTTTGGAAGCCATTCGAGGAAGGACTCTTCGCTGTCATTCCCCAGTCCAAAATCACAGGCCTTGGAATACTGCCAGCCGTTATGGGCAGGGATGACCCGGCCGCTGGGCGCTTCCCAGAGAAACACATTGGGACGCGGGTGCGGTGGCCCGCCGAAGTGATGGTTGATCGCCATGCTGAAACCTTCGATGCCCGCCTTGAGCAGGACGTCGCCCAGGGGCCAGTTTTGGCCGTTGATGTCGCAGTTCATGGCGTAGCGGATGTCCAGCCCAAAGTCACGGCGCAGTCGCTCGACAGGTCGCAGGCTCTCGATCAATTGAGCTGTGTTGAGCAGGGGCGTGTTGTTGGTCTGCATCGCCATGACTTCGAGCAGACCGGCTCCGTCGGCGGCGATCAGGCGATCAATGTCGCGGCTGGATGCGGTCTTGAGCCACTCCTCCAGGCCGCAGGTGGTTTCCACTGTCCAGCGGAAGCGGCTCTCGGCCGGGTTGCCGGCGTAGCGCTCGATCAGGCGCAGGGCCTCGTCGATGAAGCGATACTGCATCTCCCAGAAAATGGGCTGGTCGTTGGTGAAACCGACATCCGTATGGGTGTGGTGAATTACGTAGATTGCATCGATGGACATGGTGCTTCCCTTACCGCCTGCCAGAAAGTAGTTTATGTTCATGCACGGAAACAAAAAGGCCGACGATGGACTCACATGCATGGTCATCGTCGGTCTTCAAAGGCAGCGCATGAACCGAGTATAGATTATGGTCCTGACATGGTCAAGTGGGATGAATGCAATTGAAGATGTGTTATTGAAGATGTGTTAACCCCAGTCGATCCTTATGTGCCTGTCTTGGGTTTCTCTGAAGCAACCGGCTGGTGAACGAAGAAGCGTTTCTTTCCCCAGCGATAGACCACGATTTCTATCACCAGGCACAGGGCCCCAAGCAGGTAGGCTCCCAGCACGTCACTTGGCCAGTGCTGGCCCAAATAGACACGCGAAGGCCCCACAAGCACGATCAACAGTCCCAGGAAGATCAGAATGGACGTCCGCATCCAGGAACGCTTCAACAAGCTGTAGACAAGAAACCAGAGAAATCCATAAAACCCCACATAGAACATCACGTGTCCACTGGGGAAACTATAACTGTTCAGGACCTTAAACACATGGACCAGATCGATGCCAGGCCGCGGTCGCCTGATGTAATCCTTGACGATCACATTGATCAGGGCAGGGAAGAAGGCTGCAAAAATGGCCGCGACCGCCTCCCAGTGAAAGCCGAATGCATACAAAACCCCCACGATCACCAGAGGGATGATGAAGGATTGTGGCGAGAATCCTGGCCAGCTGATTGCATCCATCAGCCAGGCAAAGACGGGATTTGTGATGGATTGCAACGCGCGGGTGATGGCAAGGTCAATGGGAAAGGACGGTGTGATTTTGACCAGCAACATCAAGGTCGTGAAAGCACCGATCACCGCAATCAGGCCGAGTTGAAAAAGATAACTTCGATAATCACGGACTGGACGAGGTGTGACTTCAGCTTTCGCAGCCTGCTGTGCTGCGCCTTTTGGCTCTTCAAACGGTTTTTTTCCTGCCTGTTCTGCCATATCATTTTTCCTTATGACGAAACTGACTCCTGCACAGGCACCGGTGAAACCGGGGCGGGAAGTTCTTCCGCAACGGTATTTACCAGTGCCGAGGGAGCGGCATGATCCTCCGGTGTGATCATCCAAACGGCGCCGGGCTTGCTTTTAATCTCGACCTTCCCTTTGCCAAGCATGACGCCATCCGCCATGACTTTCATCTTGGGATTGGTCTTGATCTCGATCTTGCAGGCACGGTATCGCTGGACCTTTTCATTCTTGGAAAAGCCCTCATCTCGTATCTGGGCGAAATAGGAAAGGATTTCTGTCTTGCTAAAATCCGGATACACCATGACATCCAGGAAGCCATCGTTCACCGATGCATCGGGTGCCACCAAAAAGTTTGCTCCGAACATCGGTGCATTGGAGATGACCACAAGCATGGTCTTGACCTTGATCTTGCTTTCGTCATCCAGGGTCAGGAACACTTCGGGGTCCGGCTCCTGGTGGAGAAGGGTTAAAGCCGCATCCTTGAGCTTGGAGAGCTGGCCATCGGCCAGTTTACTGGTTGTCGGATAGAGAGCCGCCACCAGCCCGACGGCGGTCAGCTCAAAGAAATAAAGTTTCTTCCCTTTCTTGACCTTTACCCTGCCTACATCCAGTTTGCGGATATGCCTGGATGCGATCAGGGAGCAGGCTTCCTCCATGACGAGCGGAATTCCGAGACTCTTGGCGATGTTATTCTGGGTTCCGGTTGGGATGATGCCCATCGGTACCTTTCTCCCCACCATGCCGCGCAGAACCGCTTCCAGTGTGCCGTCGCCGCCCATGGCGATGACCAGATCATACCCGTCCTTGACCGCCTGCCTGGCAAGGGGCGTGGCTTCCTCCTTGGGCTTGGCGAGGGCGACATTCACCTCAATACCATGATCCTGCAACAAACGGGTGGCAAGCTCCAATTGCCTGGCGGATTCCTCCGGCTTGCCTGCACCGGGATTTGCGATCAATTTTGCTTGAATCAGTTTGTGTTTCTTTGACATCTCTAAACCTTTCTTCTTTGAAATACATTTTCTATGACCAGGAAAACCAGCCCGGCCCACGCCAGGCCTAACGCATACCCGCCGATCGCATCGGTCAGATAATGACCACCTTGAAAGACACGGCTCAAGCCAACAAAGAGGATGGTGGCCAACGCAGCGATCCCCACGACCCATTTCCAGAACAGCGAAGGCATCCTGGGAATCAATAAATAAGCCAGGAACCCGTATACGATCAGTGTGCTCATGGTGTGGCCGCTTGGGAAGGAGGGGATGGATTTCACGACCAGTCCGGTCTGATCCGGAGGCCGGGGGCGGGCAAAATAGTGGATGATGAAATTCCACACGATGCTGCCGACCGCGGAACTTATCAGGATCAGCGCTAATTCAAGCCAATACCGCTTGTAGATGAAATAGATGCAGAGACTTGTCACGATGATCAGGACGAGCTGTTTCCCGACAAAGAAGCCGAACGTCATGATCTCATTCAAGCCCGGTGAAGCCGCCTTGGCTTTTGCGATCAAATCCTTGTATACGGTGGTATCCACCTGAAGGAGCGGACCATGGGAAAGCAGGTTGTATCCTAATGCCGCAAAGCTCAACACGCCGGCAAGAACCACCAGCAATCCAAACACCGGCCATTTTCTAAACCAGCCCGGCGAACGAAGACCTTCATAAGAAGCTGACGTCACCGGGATTTGCTGGCGGCGAACAACTGCCTCCTTCAAGTTTCTTTCCATCAGGGTGTAGACCAGTCCCGCCCAGGCCAGACCGAGTGCATACCCGGCGAGCACATCTGTGACATAGTTGTCACCCCGCAGAATGGAACTGAGACCGATGAAAACAATGACGAGAACCGCTACGATGCCAAGCAGCCACTTCAGAACCCGGGACTGTACCCTGGGAATCAGGAGGTAAGCCAGGAAGCCATAGCAAAGGACGGCACTGACCGCCAGCCCGCTCGGGAAAGATGGATCTGTTAAAGGAAGAATGGGCAGCTGTCCAGGTGGCCGTGGCCGATCCAGGGAGTGGCTCAGGAAATACCAGAGTAAGGCTCCGCCTCCCAAACCGATCACTAACATCGCCAGCTCGCGCCAGGAACGCTTGTAAACAAAATAAATGGCCAGGATTAGGGCGATCGCGATCACAATCTCCTTGCCCAGGAAAAAACTGAAGATGACATATTCCAGCAAACTGGATGGGATGTTGGCAAGGTCGGCATGCAATGTCCTGGTGGCTGCCATATCCCATTGCAGGAGAGAGTCATGTGCCTGTTCCACATTGTAGGTCAGGGCCCCAAAGACGAGAACTCCCAGGAGCAGCATGCCGATCCCAATGACCGGCCATTTCGCGAACAGACCCGGCGACTGAATGCCAGGAGAAATGTTTCTATTAGAACCGTCCTTCTCTGCGTTAAGTTTGATATTACTGTTTGTAGCCATTTTTAATTGATCCAATATTCCTGTTTGTTGCAACTGCCGGATTTAAAAAGAATGTTTCAACCAGGGTGAATACCAGGCCGGCCCAGGCCAGCCCCAGGGCATAGCCGGCAACGATATCCGTCATGTAATGACCGCCCAAATAGACGCGACTGAAACCGATGAAAGCCATCGTCAGGATTGCGGCAACCCCCACCATCCATTTCCAAAACAGCGAGGGCATCCTGGGGATGAAGAGATAAGCCAGAAATCCATAGCACAGAACTGCGCTGATGGCATGTCCACTGGGGAAGGATGGGTCTGTGACCGCGATGCCGATCTGCTGCGCGGGCCGGACCCGGTCAAAGATACCGGTCAGGAAATACCAGATGATTGCGCCTCCCCCCACACCGATCAACAGCATGGCCAGCTCCGGCCAGAACCGCTTGTGGAGAAAATACAAAGCCAGGATGATCACGATCACCTGCAGCAGTTCCTTGCCAATAAAAAATCCGAAGATCAGGATTTCAACGATCCGCGCCGGCTGGCTGGTTGCCTGTACATGGAATTGCCGGGCCAGCGGCACATCCCATTGCAGCAGGGGACCCTTTGTCCATACGTTATAGGCGATTGCTCCGAAGAGACCGGCGCCAACCAGGAACATGACCACTCCGACCAGGGGCCACATGGCAAACCAGCCTGGAGAACGCAGGTCACAGGGTCCTGGATTGGACCCCGGACGGGTTATTCTTCGATTTTGAGACATATTAAGCGTTCGACGGTCGCCTCAATCGCAGCCAGGCTGCCATCATGAGGGAATAGAGCCCAAACGCAACCATGCCCAAGGCGACAACTCCTAACAGATAGATTCCGTAAGGCTGGTGTGCCAAAAATCGAAACGCACCGTTAAGTCCGCTGGCATTGCTGGGATTTGCCTGGTACGCTGCGACGACGAGGAAAAAGCCCACCAGGGCAAATACGACTCCTCGGGCTGCTGTTCCGAAGCGCCCCATCTGTTTCGCCGCTCTAAATTGTTCGGAAGAGAGGGCGTAGGGTTTGTAGAACTGATCGAAGTTCATCTTAATGCCCATGTATATCTGGTACAGTCCGGCCGCGACCACGGCAAGCCCCACGGCGCCAATCACCCAGCGGCCCATCGGCATGCTCATCACTGTGCCAACCATCTTGGCCGTTGAGTTGGATCCTGATCCACTACGGGAACCTTTGATCAGGTTATAGGTTGGGATGACAAGGAACGCATAGGTGATCGCACTGAGCAGGAATCCACCTCGCGCCAGAAGTCCCTTGAGATCGCTCCCTTTATGAAGTGGATCGAATACTGCCCGGACCACTCCCCACAAGGAATAGGAAATCAGGCCGATCAGGATAATCCACATAAAAATGGATGCATGAGGCAGCTTGCTAAAAGCCACGATCGCTCCGATTTGATCGGCAGGGGAACTGCTCTTTCCAAGCGCGCCTGCAATGGCAATCAGGCCAATGGCAACATACAGAAAGCCTTTCACTGCATAACCAAGTCGCATCAACTTTTCCATCAATGGACTGAAGGCCGCCTGCTTTGCGACCTTCTTCCCCTCCCTCTGAATGTCCTTTGGCATGTCCTTGATTGAGTTTGCATTCGGGGTTGCTTTTGCCATACGAGACTCTCCTTCTCACTACTTAATAATAGATGAACTACGATTTGGTTAACGAGGAATTTCCTGAAGTGAGACGTTTCCAAACTGCTCTACAGGTGACCATCGTGTCCAGACAACTGGATAGGGAATGAAATGGACCAAAAATCTGAGGCAACCTGCAGGGGGATACGGGAATAATGAGGATCCTATCTCCTTCGTTAAAAAAAACATGCAAACAATTTCAGCGATTGATGTGGGTTCCAACGCAATCCGAATGGCAGTGGGACAGATCAACAGTACACAGAATCAAGTGGATGTGATCGAGAACATTCGAATTCCTGTCCGTCTGGGACAGGATGTTTTTACAGACGGATTCTTGTCCGAGCCAACGATGCAGGCTGCGCTGGATGCCTTCCGGCGATTTCGCAAGATTGCTGATGGATACGATGTGAAACAAATTCGCGCAGTCGCCACCAGCGCCATGCGTGAAGCGGAAAATGGGAGGAGCTTGATCCGGCGCGTAGCGCGGCACACAGGCATACACATGGAGGTCATCAGCGGGGAGGAGGAAGCCCGCCTGGTGCATATCGCGGTTGGGAAAGTGATCGACCTGCAGGACAGAAAGGCAGTGCTCATTGACATTGGCGGGGGCAGCATCGAGGTCGCACTCTCGCAGAATAACCGTCTCATCACAACCGAGAGTTATGACATGGGCACCGTACGCATGCTGCGCCGCCTGGACGACCGTGCCTTTGGGGATTTCCTCGATCTGTTGAGTGAATACACGGCTTCCGTCCGGAAGCGTATCAAGCGCGAATTTGGAAAACTCAAGTTTGATTTATGCATCGGGACCGGAGGGAATATGGAGGAGCTGGGAAGCCTGCGTAAACGACTCTTCAAAAGCGGCAGCAGCCGCCTGATCACAATCGATGAGCTTGAAGCCCTGGATGAGAAACTCGGCAAAATGACGCTGGAACAGCGCATGCGAAAGCTCGATTTGAAACCTGACCGGGCCGATGTCATCGCGCCTGCTGCCAAGGTGCTGTACATGATTGCCCGTGAGGCAAAGATCAAGGAGATCCAGATCCCGGGGGTCGGCTTAAAAGATGGCGTGCTATGGGATATGATCCCGGTCAGCCCGGGGCCGACTCCGCCGCGGGGCGAACAGGCCTGGACGTCTGCAATGCGCCTCGGACAAAAATATCATTTCGATGCCGAGCATGGCATACGGGTGGCCCGGACTGCCCAGTCCATCTTTGATCAAACGCGGCATCTCCACAAGATGCAGGAGGATG
Organism: Bacteroidota bacterium; assembly: GCA_050258995.1. Taxonomy (GTDB): domain Bacteria; phylum Chloroflexota; class Anaerolineae; order Anaerolineales; family Villigracilaceae; genus Defluviilinea. The sequence goes on along the minus strand of JBLMZU010000555.1, from coordinate 8,696 downwards.
AATGCCTGCTTCTCAGAGTTGCCTCTTTGTTGCACGATATCGGTCACTTCATTGGCTCTCAGAACCATGACCTTCACGGTTATTACATTCTCAAAAATTCCCCCATGATCGGTTTGGAGGAACACCAGCAGGAGTTGATCGCGGTCATTGTGCGAAACCATCGCAGGTCAACATTGAAAAGCCAGGAGGAATATTTAAAGACCCTGGCACAAAAGGATCGCCGCATCGTAGGCAACTTATGCTCCCTGTTGCGCCTTGCTGACGCGATCGAAATCAGTCACACGACCCGCATTGGCGGGGTTACAATGGAACAGGATAAACATTGCTGGCAACTCCGTTTGAACGGACAGGGCAATCTGCTGCTCGAGAAATGGGCTCTTGCAAAAGGCAAGTCTCTTTTCGAAGAAGTCTTCAAGACCCAGCTGGAAGTTGTAGAGTGAGCCGGTTTGGTAGGCCGGTAGATTCTGACGAATGTTCCAACCCTTGTATTTTTCTAATTCCCAATTACGGGATCCCTTCAAGAAGGAAGAGTAAAAAATGAACCTGTATATTGTCCGCCATGCCATTGCTGTGGAGAGTGGGACTCCGGGCTATGAGGATGACAGCGCTCGTCCTCTGACAGATGCCGGGAGCAAGAAAATGAAGAAAATTGCCAGGGGACTTCACCGCCTCGGCGTCGAGCTGGACGTAATCCTAACCAGCCCCTATGTACGGGCCCGGGATACGGCCAAGATCCTTGCCGACCGGTTCGACATGATGGACAAGATCTTCTTTACCGACAACCTGATCCCGCCGGGTAATTTTGAGTCCCTGGTATTTGAGATCCATGAAAAATATGATGTAGCCAATATTGCCCTGGTGGGACACGAGCCGATGCTGAGCAGCCTGGTCAGCTGGCTGACGACCGGAGATACCGGCGTGCGAGTGACCATGAAAAAAGGCGGCGTGGCATATCTCTCGTCTGACACACTGTATCAGGATGGGCGTGCCACCCTGGAATGGCTGCTCACGCCGTCCCTCATGGTGCAGCTTTCCAAATAACTTTTGAAAACGGAGAGAATCAACTATTTAATGGTACAGGTTGAAAAACAAGCGCATTCTCCTTCCAACACTGCACTTTTCATTTCCAGAGACATAAGCCTGCTGGAGTTTCAACGCCGGGTTCTCGAACAGGCTCGGGATAAAAAGACTCCCCTGCTGGAGCGCGTCAAGTTCCTGGCGATCTTCGGCTCCAACATGGATGAGTTCTTCATGCTCCGGATCTCCGGCCTGCATCGGCGGGTTGCGTCCAACGGCAGCCAGTCGTCCTCCCAGGCAGAGAGTCTACAGCAGGAACTGGCAGCCATCCGAACCCTGGCGCGCGATCTGTACGCCGCTGCCCTGCCCTGCCTGCATCAGGAGATCCTCCCCAGGCTGGAAAAATCGGGGATCCACCTGCTTGAATACTCCCGGCTGACCAAGCATCAGAAGGAGCGGGCGTACAAGTATTTCAAGAAAACAGTGTACCCGCTCCTCATCCCACTGCCGCTGGGCCAGGGACATTCCTTCCCCCATATTTCAAACCTGTATTTGAATCTGGCGGTTGTTCTTCAGGACCGCAAAGGTGCCGTGCGGTTGATGCGTTTGCAGGTGCCGGATACCCTGCCTCGTCTTTTCCCGGTCAAACGGTCGACCGGGCATTCAGGTAAAAATGGGAAGACGTCCTCGAGCGTTTCCTTTCTCTGGTTGGAACAGATCATCACCGCCAACCTGGAGGATGTATTCCCGGAGGAAAAAGTTGTCGCCGTGCGCCCCTTCCGGATTATCCGGGATGCCGGGCTGAGGGTGGATGACCTGGAAAGCTACGATCCCCTGGATAATATTGATGAAAGTATCCAGCAGCTGAACATCCAGCGCCGGGAGTTTGGTGCCGTCATGCAGGTGGCGATCTGTGATGATATGCCGGTGGACATTCGCGATCTCCTGTCCGGGATCCTTAGAGTGGATCCGCAGGATTTTTATGTGAAGGGAAACCCCCTTGGCCTGCGCAGCCTCTGGGAACTGTATAACGATGTCGATCGGGATGACCTGAAGTACCGGCCCTACAAGCCGGCTGTTCCAAAATCCCTCAAGCGGATCTCGCGTCCCCGGGAATTTTTTGATGTGATCCGGCAGGAGGAAATCCTGCTGCACCACCCCTACGATTCGTTTGCTCCCGTGGTTGACTTTCTCTCCTTCGCGGCCCGCGATCCGAAAGTGCTATCCATCCAACAGACCCTCTACCGGGTCGGGCAGGATTCCCCCGTCGTAAAGGCCCTCATGGAGGGGGCGGTGCGTGGGAAGCAGGTCACCGCGGTGATTGAGTTGAAAGCGACCTTTGATGAGGAATCCAATGTGGGCTGGGCGCATCTGTTGGAACAATCGGGGGTGAACGTTGTCCATGGATTGCCTGGCCTCAAAACCCACTGCAAACTTGCCCTGGTCACACGCCAGGAGAAGGATGGAGTTCGGCGTTATTTACATCTGGGTACGGGAAATTACAACGCCCTGACCTCACGCATGTATGAGGACCTTGGCATGTTCACCGGTGACGATGTGCTCGCAGAGGATGCTGGAACCCTGATGACCTTTCTTACCGGTGAATCCGGCAGCCAGGCGTATCAAAAGATGCTGGTTGCGCCGTTCAACCTTCGCCGGCGTCTGAAGGAACTGATCGAGCGTGAGATCGGGCATCGAAGGGCAGGTCTTCCGGCCCGGCTGATCTTCAAAGTGAACTCGCTGACCGATATGGAAATGATCAAGCTGCTTTATCGTGCATCCCAGGCAGGTGTACAGGTTGACCTGTTTGTAAGAGGCATGTGCTGTCTGCGGCCTGGTGTCGAGGGTGTCAGCGAACACATCAGCGTCACCAGCATCGTAGGGCGCTATCTGGAACACAGCCGCATCTACTACTTTTTCAACGGGGGTCGGGAGGAAGTGTACCTGGGCTCGGCCGACCTTATGGAACGTAACCTGGACCGCCGCGTGGAGCTTCTTTTCCCGCTCGAAAACCCGGGTCATGTCCGCCATATCTGTGAAGAAATTTTGGATGTCTATCTGCGGGACAACCAGCTTGCCTACGCAATGCAGCCCGATGGAAAGTATGTGCGCAAAACGCCCGGCCCGGGCGAGCGCCCGGTCAACGTCCAGAGCTGGTTGATGCATGCCAGGCAAAAATCGTAGGCTTCTGACGTGAACAGGGAATCGGACTTATTTTTTCTTGATGACCAGGTCATAAAGAAAATTGCTGCCTCCTGAATTGGCCTGTGTGACAGCCAGCCAGGCGGGGGCCAGGTTGGCCGTCCCTCGGTAGATCAGGTAGCGGGGCGACCATTCCGGGTTGAATTTTTCCTTGAAGGCATGCAGCCCTTTGAAGTTATAGAACTGGTTGACGTTTTCATACACAAAGTGCATGGCCCGTTCCATGGCGGGATCGTCGGAATGCTCACCAACACCCGAGAGGGCACTCAAGCCGAGATTAAAACGATGATAGCCCTTCGCCTTGACGGATTGGAATAAGCCCACGAAGAGGAATTCCATCGTCCCATTTTCCAGCGGGTGGCGGTGGCGCATCAGGTCGATGGTCACCTCACTGGCCTGGTATTCGGTCACGATATTGGCGAACGCGCTGATCCAGCCTTCCGGGGAATATACAGCTGCGATGGGTGAACTGCAAATATAACTGTCCTCGAACCAGCCGAGCGAGAACCTTTTTTCCGATCCCTGCATCCTGGCCAGCCACTCGTCGCTGATGGTCCGAATTTCCTCAAGCAGGGCATCGGGAATGGGAGGATCGTGAAGAATGAATCTATATCCTGCCTTCGTCAGCTTATTGACCGGCGTACGCAACGGTTTGCCAACCTTGCCTTCCAGGGTGAACGTATCCAGGTTGACAATCCCTTCATTGCCAATGCACAGGGCATCATACCCGGCCGATTTATACAACCCAAGGGTCTCGGGCAGGGTTTGGTAGAACACAGGCTGCCAGTCATTATGCTGGCAGAGGGAGGTAAAGGCCTGGATGGCAGGCATCCGGTCCTCTTCGGGGCCGACCGGGTCGCCAAGGGTGACTGCGGTCCGCCCGACCAGCGCGTATCCGAATAAGGAGCCTCCCGGACTGAAGAAATAGTGCTTATCGTCAAACAACAAAAACCGTGCCAGGGAAGAGTGACCATGCTTTTCCACAATCCTCCTGGCGTGCTGCCTCTCCTCCTCTGTCGCCGGGTGACGAACAAAGATGGGCCTGAGCAGCATCAGCCCCGCATACGTGAACGTCGCCGCGCCGACAAAATAAATGGAATTCGCAAAGTAGCGGCCGAACCGGGTGGTGGGTGTCAACCCCGGGTTATAGAATTCCGTGAACATGACGACGGTCTGGCGGAGTGCCGACCAAAAGCCGAAGTTCACATTGTAATGCCGGTCGAGCAGGAAGAAGCCGGTCACGCCATAAGCCAGGGTGAAGATGAAGGCTCCAAGCAGGACGCGCAGTCCCTGCTGGATGGACGGGGGATCCGAACGGGCGTGGAATTCATTCCGCATCCGCCACAGGAGGACCATCAACCCGGCTGCCAGGAGGGACTCTTCGTAGTCGAGACCTTTGATCATATGACTCACGATCGACAGGCCAAGAAGAATTTCTGTCAGGATCCAGGCCACATGTTTGCGGCGGTCCAGGCTGCGTGCCAGGGCAATTAAAGCAATGCCTGCCAAAGCCGCCGTCAGGTGTCCTCCATGTGTGACCGTGAATGGCGAGTATTCCCTGAGTAATCTGATCCGGTCTGCCAGGGAGGGTGTTACTGCAGACAGCACATTGATGACCCCCATGATCGCCACCAGGATGGCGGTGAACCGGACGCCCCAGGTTTGCGTCAGATCGCGCTGCCCCGTGCCGAAGATCTGCATCCGCTGGACGGTGAAAAATCCAAGCAGCATGGGAAGCCAGAATGTTAATCCACGGAAGACGAGCACGACCGTCGCTGCAACTGCACCGGGAATGCCCAGGGAGGTAAAGGTCAGTGTCATCACGCCTTCGACCACACCGATTCCCTGCGGCGTGATGGAAACAACCAGGAACAGAATTCCCATCGCATACCCGGCAAGCAGAGCGCCCAGGCTGACCGGCTGGTGGAAAGCCAGGAAGAGAATATACAGGGTCAGGAGATCCAGCAGGTGGGCCAGGAACGCGATAAAGACCGTGCGGATCAGGCTGACCGGGTGATGGGTCACTGCGATGGATGCCTGGTTGAACTCCTCGGCATTCCTTGGCGCCCAGTCATCCGCCAGGAACGGTGGACGCCCGAGCCGGGCGGCCAGCCGGTTGGCAGCCCGCTGTGCGAAGTGGAATATCGTCTGAAGCCATCTGGGTTTCCAAATTCCGAGCAATAAGAAGATGCCCAGGCCGGTGGTCAGCAGAAGCAGCAGGATCGCTGCCAGGACCTCATAACCCTTGAGATCGTGGTAAAGGAAGAGATGGATGAGCCCGGGAACCAGGAGAAATGCAAACGCCGAGAAATCCGCGATCAGCTGCAGCAGGACACCCGTCGCCGTGCGCGTGGCTGGTTTGCCTCGCCGTGCAAAATTCTGGGCGAAAAGCGCAGTGCCCCCGGTGATGCCTGCCGGGACCACCAAGTTTACGAACAGGGCACCCAGCGTGACAGGGATCAAATCCCTGGTCCGGGTATGGATATCCACCGTTTCAAAGGCGGCCTGATAGGATGCTGTAAAAACGATGAAGTAAACGATCTGTGAAACCAGGGCAGCCAGGATCCATGTGCCTTGTCCCTGTTGGATTGTGTTCTTCAACTGTTCCAGCTCAGTGAGACGGGAGATTACCGCCCATAAAAAGAGGACCGTCAGGGTGAGGAGGATCCAGCGTCTTTTCTTCATGCTTGTCCCCTCGTAAACAGAAATGAGGAAAGCCATCCCAGCGGGAATGCCAGCAGATGCGCGAAGTCCGCTGAGAACTTGATCTCAGCGCTTTCGCCTGCACCTGCCGGCAGGAACAGGGCAACTGCAAACATGATGAATAGAATCAGACCGCTTACCCAGTTCCAGGGACGTTTCAGCTGTGCACTGACCAGACCCAGGCATGCAAAATAGCCTGCCGAAGGGCCGACATCCCGCTCGATCTCGCTGGCCGCCAGGCCAAAGTCGCGCAGTTGGTGAAGCGCCAGGGAAACGATCAGGGAAAGGAAAGCCAGTGTCAGAAGGTGGACGCCCCAAAAGGTAAAGCCCGCCTGCTTCGAGCCAGTGGTCCATTCCGCCAGGCCCACGAAGACGGCTACAAAAAAGAGGGCCTGCCAGAACACCTTTCCGCCGGCGGTCACCAGGGCGGAGGTGAACATTCTTTCGAATCGCAGGTACCAAAAATCCCTGGGCGCAAACCCAATACGATTGATCCAGTGCCTGGTGATCTGCTCGAAATAGGTATTGGTCACCAGGGCGACCAGGACCAGGCCTGCCATCGTCGCCAGGGTAAAAAAGGGAAGGGTGTGAAGCTTTTGTCTCATACAGGATTCAGCGAATGCAGTCTGTTTGCGATGTGAAATCTTTATCCACCAAATTTACGATAGAACCAGCGCTTGGTGAGTTCGGCGGAGGCAAAATACAAGGCAACGATCACGCCGATTGCCAGCAGATACAAGGAGGGCAGCGGTGTGAAGCCCAGTGGAGCGGCGAGTGGGGTATAGGGGAGTGCCAGTGTGATCGCCATCACCAGCAGGGTCATACCCAGCATGGCGCGGCTGGGTTTGCTGCGCAGGAAGGGGAGACGTGTGCGAACGGCGAAGACGACCAGCCCGGCCGATAGAACCGACTCGATGAACCAGCCGGTATGGAAGGATGGTTCATTTGCTGACAGAACCCAAAGGAGAACGGCAAACGTTGCCAGGTCAAAGATCGAGCTGAGCGGGCCAAAGACCAGCATGAAACGCCGTATAAAGCCAATGTCCCAGCGGCGCGGTTTCTCGACCATGACATCGTCCACGTTGTCGCCGGCGATCATCATTTCCGGAAGATCGGTCAGAAAGTTGATGAGCAGGATCTGCTTCGGCAGCATGGGCAGAAACGGCAGGAACAGGGAAGCCACCGCCACACTGAACATATTCCCAAAATTGGCGCTGGTTGCCATGAATACATATTTCAAAGTATTGGCAAATGTCCTGCGTCCCTGCCGAACTCCCTCCAGCAGGACATTCAAATCCTGCTTCAGCAGGACCATGTCCGCCGCCTCCTTGGCGACATCCACCGCATTCGCCACGGAGATTCCAACGTCCGCACTATGGAGAGACGGCGCGTCGTTGATGCCATCGCCCATATAACCGACCACATGACCGCGCTTCTTGAGGGCCAGGATGATGCGCTCCTTTTCGTTGGGATCGACTTCGGAAAAGACGGTCGTCTTCTCTACTGCATGCCAGAGGGCTTCGTCCTGCAGAGAATCCACTTCCTTGCTGCTCATCACTTTGAGATCGGCCAGACCGAGTACCTGCCCGATGTGTTTTGCCACCAGATGATTGTCCCCGGTGATGATCTTCAATTTGATGCCAAGCTTCTCCAGTTCCGCAATGGTATCCTGGACGCCCTCCTTGGGAGGATCCATGAACAGGAGGAATCCGGCAAAGGCCATATCCTTCTCTTCGCTGGGGGGATAGGAATGTTCCTGGGCACGGATGTCCCGGACCGCCACCCCCAGCACCCGGTAGCCCTGGGCACTCCACTCTTCGAATCGTTTCTGGACACCGGCCTGGTCCTCCGGCGTAAGAGGGGAATCTCCGCCGGGAGTCTGGATCCGGGTGCAGACGGCGAGCACATTTTCCAAGGCGCCCTTGGTGATCAATAGATACAGGTCTTGACGCCGAACAACCATGCTCAAGCGCTTGCGGACGAAGTCGTAGGGGATCTCATCCACTTTGTTGTATTCATCCACACCCTGTGCCCCCTTTTGGACGATTGCTTCATCCAGAGAGTTGGGCAGGCCGCTTTGCATGGATGCGTTCAGGCAGGCGAGCAATTGCACCCGGGCGGATGGGTTCCCCTCCACATCCAGGGCACCGTCGAGCTGGACCACGCCCTGGGTCAGCGTGCCCGTCTTATCGGTGCACAGGATATCCATGCTGCCGAAGTTCTCGATCGATTCCAGCCGGCGCACGATCACACCGCGTTCCGCCATGGCCTGCGAGCCCTTGGATAAATTGATGTTGATGATGGCGGGCAAAAGCTGTGGTGTTAATCCAACAGCCAGCGCGATGGAAAACAGAAGTGAATCGAGGACGGGCTTATGGAAATAAACATTGAAGGCAAAAATGCCCAGCACCAGCAGCAGCATCACTTCCGTGAGCAGGTACCCCAGGCGCCGGATGCCGCGCTCAAATTCCGTCTCCGGTGGGCGTAGCGTCAGGCGGTCGGCGATCTGGCCAAAGGCGGTGTTTCGTCCCGTTTCGGCGATCAGTACCTTTGCATTGCCACTGCGGACGTTGGTCCCCATGAAGACAGCATTGGTCCGTTCGGAGAGACTGGCAGCTTCAGGGACCGGCCCCGGTTTCTTTTCCACAGGGAACGTTTCCCCGGTCAGTACAGCCTGGTTGACAAAGAAATCATCTGCCTCGAGTACCAGCCCATCGGCCGGGATCAGACTTCCGGCGGAGAGCAGAATCATATCCCCGGGAACCACCTCTTCC
>JBLMZU010000554.1:0-19455 GCA_050258995.1 Bacteroidota bacterium | reverse complement strand
AACATCAGGGCGAAGAAGGAGACGGTAAAGTTAAAGGCATGCATCACAAACCAGTACTTGACGGTCTCCAGAAGCCAGATAATGACGGTGGTAACAAAGATCATCAGGATGGTGACCGGGGAGCGCAGGGCGGCCAGTCCTTCCAGAAAGGAATACATCAGGTCCAGAATCCCCTTCTGGTATTTCTTGGGGATCAGGCGCTCTATGAACCAGGAGCCGATTTTTTCCGTCCGCCTGGGGTACATGGCAGCCACCAGGAAGACTGCCAGTGCGCCGAGAAAGACCCCTGTGCCGATTAATGCCACTTCCTGGATGCTTCCCAGGAACCCGGAACCGCCGGTCAGTTTGGCCAGCTCAGGCAGGTTGATGAAGACGAACCCGAGCATCACGACCCCATCGAAGATCCGCTCGACGATGATCGTTGCCAGGGAGGCCGAAATGGCGACACCTTCCTTGCGCTTCAAAATGACCGCCCGCAGGACTTCCCCTGCACGGGCGGGGTAAATATTATTTCCCATGTACCCAATGATGGTGGTGGGGAACATGACCCGCATGGGGATTTTCTTAATGGGATCCAGAAGATATTGCCAGCGCCAGGAACGTACCAGCACGCCGACGAAATAGAACATGATGCCGGGAATGACCCAGGCATAATTTGCCTGTTTGATCGCCTGCCAAAAGTCATCCAGCCGCAGGCCACGCAGGGCCAGCCAGATGAACAGGACACTGATGAGTACACCGACCCAGAATTGCCATCTTTTCATGGCAAGCATTGTACCAGAGGCACCGCAGCGCCGGATGATCCGGGATAGACATGTCACATTCGTCCTGGTAACCCGTATGAATCCTTTGAGACTATAATCCTTCTCATGCAGATCAACCAGCCAGCCCCTGACTTCCAGCTCCCTGATTTGCAGGGCGTTCTCCATCAGTTATCTGATTTCCGAGACCGGATCGTGATCGTCAACTTCTGGTCGGCGGAATGCCCGCACTCCGAGCGGACCGATCGCTCGACCATGGCCTGTCTCGTCCAGTGGGGGCAGGCTGTGCAGATGCTGTCCATTGCGGCCAACCGGAACGAGCCCGTTCCAATGCTGGCAGAGGCCGCCCGGGTGCGGTGCCTCCCCATGGTCCTCGTCGATGCGGACGATGCCGTGGCCGACGCCTACGAGGCGGTCACCACCCCGCATTCCTTCGTAGTGGACCGGGATGGGATCCTGCGCTATCGCGGCGCTGTGGACGATGTCACCTTCCGCCAGCGAAAAGCCAAGCGCTTTTACCTGGAGGATGCGGTCGAAAGGCTGCTTGCGGGTCGCCTGCCCGAACTGCAGGAAACCACATCCTATGGATGTACCATCGTCCGTGAAATTTGATAGAATTCAATTGTGATCGACACATTTGCACGGATTTCCTTCCTAAAAAGTATTCATCTCTTTCATGGCTTGAAAGATGAAGATCTAGCTATGCTGGCCGACCAGTTGGAGGAGAAACAATGTGTCCTTGGGGAGGAAATATACAGGCAGGGTCAAAAAGCGGATAATTTTTACTTAGTCCATCAGGGCAGTGTCAAAGTTGCGGGCACGAAGAAGGGAAAGGAAGTCAATGCTTCCACATTGGTGGCCAATGATTACTTCGGCTATCTGGATTTGGTTGAACGCCTTGGCCGCACGGGGACTGCTACTGTTCTGACGAACGACACCGTGTTGCTTTATCTCTCCAAGGAGAATTTTCAGAATCTCTACAAGAAGTCAGCCGATTTTCGCTCAAATTTGGACCTTGCTGTCCGCAGCCGCAAGCTGGCCCGTAGCCTGCAGTTCCGCTGGCTGATGCCTGGAGAGGTCATTTACTTTCTGGCGCGTAAGCATCCCATCATCTTGGTGAGGAATCTGCTCGGGCCGTTCCTGTTGCTGTTTCTGCCTGCCCTTCTGCTTCTTTGGTGGGTTACTTCCTGGCAAACCTTCGTCCTTCTATTTTTAGCAGGTACTTTTTTTGTATTCGACCTCCTTTGGGCCGTCTGGTTGATCGTGGACTGGGGAAACGATTATTATATTGTCACCAACCAGCGCGTGGTTTGGCTTGAAAAAGTGGTCGCCGTATATGACAGCCGACAGGAGTCTCCGCTCAATACGATCCTGGCCGTGACGGTCGAGACCAGTCTGCTGGGACGCTGGTTCGATTTTGGTAATGTCGTCGTGCGGACCTTCGTCAGCAAGATCATCTTTCACTATGTCAGCCACCCTCATCAGGCCCAGCGTATGATCCAGGAATACTGGGATCGGACGAAAAATGTAGCCAATAGAGTAGAAAAGGATGCCATGAGGGCTGCCATACGTAAGAATTTGGGTCTTAAGGACGATAGACCTCCTACGCCACCCCCTCCCAAAAAGGCGGATTTCCCTCCACCGCGCGGCCTGGCAAAGATCTTTGGCTCCTTTGGCACCGACCGTCTCCGGCTGCGCTACGAACAGGGCGATACCGTTGTTTACCGCAAACACTGGTTCGTCCTGATTCGAAGGGCCTGGATTCCCATTGTCGGATTGATGGTAGACATGGGCCTTTTTCTATATCGCTTATACGTCATCTTCACCACCTCGGCTACTTTCGTCAGTACGCAAGATGGCCTGAGCCTGGATGTGTGGGCGAGTGTATTCATCCTACTGTTTCCCATTTTTCTTGCCTGGTTCATCTATGATTTCGTGGACTGGAGCAACGATCGCTTCGAAGTTACCAATGAACAGATCATCGACGTGTATAAAAAACCGCTTAGCACAGAAAGCCGCAAGACATCTCAACTGGAAAACATTCTCGAAACGGAATTCAAGCGCGTCGGACTATTAGGCCAAATGTTTAATTACGGAGATGTCGTGATCGCAATCGGGGGTACGCACCTGACCTTTGAAGACGTAATGGATCCTAGCACGGTCCAATCGGACATCGACCGCCGGCGCATGGCACAGAAGGCCAGAAAAGAGGAAAAGGATAAGGCAGCAAGGCGCGAAGAACTGGCCGGGTGGCTGGCTGTCTATCACCAGAACGACGAAAAAATTAGGCAGGAAGAGAACGAACGAAAACAAAAACCGGAGTAAAATCGGGCGAGCGTTAAAAGCATTCGCGTGAGGCCATAGCCAAAGCTTATTAAGTAACAGAACAAAAGGTAATTCCCAATATGACACTACGCAAGATCGTAACCCTTCCCGAGCCTGTATTGCGCCGCAAGGCACACTCGGTGACCCAATTTGATAAAAACTTCCAGACCCTGATCGATGACATGGTCGAGACCATGCGTGAGGCCCCGGGCGTGGGACTTGCCGCACCGCAGATCGGTCTCTCGGAGCGCCTGATCGTGGTCGAATACTACGAGCGGGAAGAGGATGAAGAGGTGGAAAACGCGCCCAAAAAAGTATGGGCGATCGCGAATCCCGAAATCATCAAGGCGTCCGAGGAGACCCTGGTGGGCGTGGAAGGCTGTCTCTCCATCCCGAACCTGGTCGGGGAGGTGGAGCGCCATGCGGCCATCCAGGTGAAGGGCTTGAACCGGCATGGCAAGCCGCTGAAGATCAAGGCGGAAGGCTGGCTGGCCCGCATCTTCCAGCATGAGATCGACCATCTGAACGGAGTCCTGTTCACAGACCGCGCCACGAAGGTCTGGCAGCCGCCACAGGAAGTGGAAGCCGAGCAGGAGGTCTGACCATGATCACGCTTCGGCGAATCATGGAGCACGACCTGCCGCGTCTGCGCCACATTTGGAAAAAAAACTGGGGCGACGAATTCATGGTGATACGCGGCATAATCTACCGCCCCGAAAACCTTGACGGATTTATTGCCTATAACGGCCCGGACTGCGTAGGGGAGATCACGTATGTTATAAATGACGGTGAGTGTGAGATCGTTACTCTCGACAGCGAATGCGAAGGGCAGGGACTTGGGACAAGGCTGATCAACACAGTCGTGGAGGAAGCTCGAAAGCAGGATTGCCGGCGCGTGTTTCTCATTACGACAAATGACAACCTGAACGCCCTGGGCTTTTATCAAAAACGCGGCTTTGAGCTGGTCAAGATCAACCGTGGCGCCGTCAATGAAGCCAGAAAGCAAAAGCCCGGCATTCCTTTAATCGGAATGAACAACATCCCCATGCGGGATGAGATCGAACTGGAAATCGCGTTGAAGGTTTGAAGTTTTAGGTTGAAAGTCGATAACGACCTTTGGCCCCTGGCAGGTGCACGGCGCTGCCCTTCGACCTTCAACTATTCAACCTGCAACAAATGTTCTTAAAACACCTCTCCCTGACCAACTTTCGTAACTTTACCCGCCTGGATGTTGATTTTCCCCCGCGGGTGGTTGTAATGGTCGGAGCCAATGCCCAGGGCAAGACCAGCATCCTGGAGGCGGTATATTTCCTGGCAGCATTCACCTCTTTCCAGACACATGCCGACCGGCAGATCGTAAATTTCCACGAAGCGAAGAATAATTCCCTCACCGTAACGCGCCTGGTGGCTGACTATCAGCGCGGTAAAAGCAAACATCGCCTGGAAGCACGCCTCATCCTCGAGCCGATGGGGGTGCTGAACGGGCAGCGCCTGCGCAAGGAGGTCTTGCTCGATGGCGTAAAGAGACATGCCAATGAAGTGATCGGCCATTTCAACGCGGTCATCTTTGTGCCGCAGATGTCCCAGATCATCGAGGGCGCGCCCGAGGATCGCCGTAGATATCTAAACCTGGCGCTGGCCCAGTCCACGCCGGCCTATGCACGGGTCCTGAGTGAATATAGCCAGGCACTGACCCAGCGCAATGCACTGCTTAAGATGCTGGGGGAACGCGGGGGCAGCGGCGACCAGCTCGACGTCTGGGATGAGACGCTGGCCCGGCTCGGGGCGCAGATTATCCTGTGGCGCATCGAAGCGGTCCAGCAGATCGAGCGGCTCGCCTCCCGCGTCCATAACGAATTAACGCACGGCTCTGAAATCCTGCGTCTCTCGTATGAGCCGGCCTTCGATCCACTGCCAAAGCCAAGCGGCCAGCTGGGTCTGAAGATGGCAACCGTTCTGGATCGCTCGGGGTTGGGACTGAAAGAGATCCAGGCTGGATTCCGGGAACGGTTGCAGCAGTTACGCAGCGAAGAGATCGCCCGCGGCGTGACGACCATCGGTCCGCACCGCGACGAGCTGCGCTTCCTGGCCAACGACATCGACCTGGGCTATTACGGCTCGCGCGGCCAGATCCGTACCACGCTGCTGGCATTGAAGCTTGCTGAAGTGCACTGGATGAAGGAGCGCACCGGGGAGTGGCCTGTGATCCTGCTCGACGAGGTCATGGCGGAGCTGGATACGCAGCGCCGGGCCGATCTTCTGAAATATGTCGGTGAGACCGAGCAGGTCCTTTTTACGACGACCGACCTCAACCTCTTCAGCCCGGGATTTGCCGCCTCCTCTGACGTGTGGCGTGTGGAAAATGGAAGAGTGGAAAAGTGACGCCGCCCTGCCCCGTAAAGAAGAGTGATCTCTTGTCCGAAGCGCCGCCATCCTGATGCCCGCCCGACCAGGAATGCAGAAATGGTCCATGACCCTGACTGATGCCTTTCTTCAATCTGTCCTTGACAAGATCGATTCCCCTGCTGTCACTGGCGTTGGCATCGTGGGCAGTTATGCGCGCGGTCAGGAGAGCCAGTACAGCGATGTAGACGTGGATATCTATGTAAGCAGGCTGCCTGAAACTCCCTACAATCGTTACACGTTACGACACTGGGATGACAAGCTGGTCAGCCTGAAATACAACCTGTTCGACGAGGAGCGCGCTGCCCTGACCAGCCCGCGCCGTGCGATCTGGGCGGTGCCGGGTCTGCGTGGCATAAGGATCCTGCTCGACAAGGATGGCTCGCTGACCGCCCTGCAGCAGGCAGCTCTTGATTTCGATTGGTCTCCCCTGCAGCCCACGGCCAATGAATTTGCAGCCGAGGAGATCATGGGCAACGCCGAGGAAGTGCACAAGATTCTGAACGGCCTGTCCCGCAGGCATGAATCCACGGTCCTGTATGCCACCTGGGGACTGGTGAAAAACATGCTCGAAGCGGTTGCCGTGCAGCGAGGGATTATGATCGTCAGCGAGAACCGTTACTTCGATCTCATCCAGGATGCCGTCGGGCGCGACTCGAAGTGGGTGAAGGCGTTCCGCACTGCCTGGGGGCTGGACCCGGTCTCCTCCCAGTACCAGTCGCGTGGCGCGGCGGCGTTAAGGCTGTATCGTCTCAGTGCAGCGATGTTCGGGCAATGGGTCCCCGAAAAACACCTTGACGTGGTAAACCATACCTTGCAGCTCATAAAGGATGCCGGATACGCATGAACCCTCTTGCAAAACGAGCCATTAAGATTCACGAGCGACTACTTGAAACCTATGGGGAACCCATCTGGCGCAATCCCCTGCCGCCCATCGACGAGCTGGTCTCGACCATCCTTTCCCAGAACACGAATGATATCAACCGCGACCGGGCGTACAATGCGCTGCGTACCAGATTTGCAACCTGGGAGGAGGTGCGCGACGCGAACGAAGCGGATGTGGTGAATGCCATCCGCCCGGCCGGACTTGCCAACCAGAAGGGGCCTCGCATCCAGCAGGTGCTGCGTTCGATCACGGAGGAGCGCGGCAATCTGGATCTGTACTTCCTGGGCGATTTGCCGGTGGAGGAAGCCAAAGCCTGGCTCACCCGTTTTAACGGCGTCGGCCCCAAGACGGCAGCCATCGTGCTTTGCTTCTCGCTGGGAAAACCTGCCTTCCCCGTGGATACCCATATCTACCGCGTGAGCGGCCGCATCGGCCTGCGCCCCGAAAAGATGACCGTCGAGCAGGCGCACCTGCATCTCGAAAGCCTCTTCCCGCCCGAGACCTACTACGCTGCCCACCTCAACCTCATCCGCCTGGGGCGCGAGGTTTGCACCGCCCGTAAACCCTACTGCGAGAGATGTCCCATTATTAAGCTGTGTGATTACGGAAGAATGGTATCAGCCGTCCGGCAGGACCTTGACACCTCGCATCTGCCACCTCAGACCTAACCCCTCACCGATTATCCCCCTCCCCCTGGATCTTGCCTCGCTCCAGCCGGTCGTACAGCTTGGCGATATTGTATTCGGCGATCTCGTCCATCGATAAATTCAATTCCGTTGCGACCTGGGCGATGTACCATAGGACATCCCCAAGCTCCGCTTTGAGTGCATCGCGGGTTTCCTCGCTGATCCGGCCATCCTTGTCACGAAATACCTTCTTGATCTTCCCGGCAACCTCCCCTGCCTCGTTGACCAGTCCGAGGGTGGGATAGATCACTGCATGCCCAATGGCAGGATATCTGGCGGTTTTGCGCGACTTGGTTTGATAATCGTTAAAGTCCATAAATCTCCTCAGGAACCCGCACCATTTAATTTTTTGCACAGGGCCTCAAACATACCTGGATCACCCTTTTTCAACACAACCGTAATGGGATTCGCGAGGTCGGCATCGCTGGAAGATACAACCAGATTCCTGCCATCTGCTACAGCAAACTTGGGGTTTACTGTCAATGTATTCGTCTGCCAGCTGCCATTGAACTCATGAGGCAATGGGCCGCCCTGGGGTGGATCCACATATTCCAATACGATATGGACCCGGTCAAGATGATCCCGGTACCCGATGGTGAAGCTGGGTGGTACACTGCCCGCGATCTGAATATTGCCGGCCTGGCGGCCCTGGTTGTCGCACCACTGTGCCTGTCCATTGATGTGAGCGCCGACTCCCTTTTCATTGTAGTAGGTTCCATCTGTGTGTTTTGCCCTTTGTATATCAAGCAGCACAGCAAACTCGCCTCCACCGGGAGAGGTGAACTCTCCGGTCCAGGTTCCGGTCAGGGTTGGCCGTCCGTTCCATGAATGGGCCCAAGGGGCATCGATCAGCCCGTCCCACCCATCGTTGAGCGCAGGGAAGAGAATAAACGTTCCAAAAAGGAGAATTACAAGGGCGAACACGCAGCCAAGGGAAGCACGGCCTCTCCTGGGCGGCTTGTTGGAAGGGCTGTTGATATCCATGATCAATTCACATCCTTGGAGAACCAGATGGTTGTGTATTCTATCCTAAACGCGACCGACTCGGCCGTTTTTTGCATGGCAAGATTATTTCCACTCGTTCCCAGGTAAGCGACGGCCATGCCACGTTCCTTGAGGAGCTTCAGTCCGGTCAGTAGCAGCGCCCGGGACAGGCCCATCCGCTGGAATTGCGGATGAGTCGATACCGGATCTGTAAAGCCGATGTTTTCCCGGTGGTTGGCAGAACAAATGCAGTTCGCCGCGATCCTTCCGTCGGGCGCGACCGCGACCAGGTCCAGGGATGGATCGTATTCACTTGTGCCCATGACGATCAGGCGATTTTCGGTTGTCATGTAGCCTGTGCCAAAGGCGGCGCGATGCATTGCGGCGACTGCTTCCGCCTCGGACTTCCCGGCGATGGGGCGGATAATAAATCCCTGCGGCAGCTCCGGCTCGGGGATCGGATCGGAGAGCGGGCGCGCCATCCTGACAGTTGTGTCGTTCAACCGGGTGAAACCATGCATCTCGAGGAAGGAGATCCTTTCGGCATTGTCCTCCCTGCAATTTGCATCCATGCTGCGTGTGTGCCTGCCTGGGTATCGCTTACGGATACAGGCTTCCCCCCAGGCAACCATCTCTGATCCTGCCTGGTCTGTGTACCGAGGATCCAGCTCCCATACCAGGTTGTTGAATTTGTCGACGAACGCCCAGCCGATGGGATGGCCATCCTCGAACCACAGACGCGTATTTGCCCGGACCACCGCGGAGGCCAGTGCCTCCTCGATATCCACTTTGAGAGGGTAGTCGTTCCTATGCTCCAGGGGACGAACCCGGGCGCTGAGGTCCACAATGATCTGAAAATCATTCTTCCCCTGATAGTTATGACTCGTGATTTGACTCATGAATTGTCTGGCCTGTGATCTGCAAGATTGGAAGGGAGTTGTTGATGTCTTTCGGGAGAATTGTGGTGAATGCTGTGAAACGTCCAAATGCAAAGATGGCGGTTCCTTTTCCTGATGCAGGATGGTCAATGGTTGAAGGCGCCCGCCAGTGCTTTCCACCACGCATCCTTGTCCCCGGGCACGAAGGGCGTGTAGATCGTTAATCGGTCGGCAATCCCTTCATAACGTTTTTTCAGTTCCTCCGCCAGGTTGGATTCATCGGTGACAAGGCAGAACTCATTGAGGATTTCATCAGTGATAAGCATCGGCATTTCAGACCATTCGCCTTTTGCGGCGTGGGCGGATAGTTTCTCGGCCACGCCGGCCCAGCCGTGCAGATCCATGACGGGGCGATAGGAGGGTGTGGATGCGTAGAAGGAAACCTGTGCCCGGGCAAAGCTCATCTCAGCCGGATTGGTGGCGGCGAAGGCGTTGACCAGGATGGAAATGTCACCCTTCTCACGTCCCTGCTTTGCAGCCCCCTCTTTAATTGCCGGAAAGATCACCTCTCGTAAATATTTCACACTATGGAATGGATGGGCATGAAAGCCATTGCAGGACTCGCCTGCCAGTCTGGCCAGGCCCGTGTTCACGCCTGCAATGTAGATGGGAATGGACCCCACTAAAGGGGAGGGGAGAGGGCCTGGGTTAAAAAAAGGCGACATCAATGTGATCTTATAGTACTCGCCACGGTAATTCAGCCTTGTCCCGTTCTGCCAGCAGTCCCAGAAGGCGCGGATGACTTCGATTTGCTCGCGCAGCTTCCGGGTGACTGAGTCTGGCCAGGGCTGGCCGAACCTGCGCTCGATGTGCGCCTTGACCTGCGTGCCAAGGCCGAGAATGAAACGTCCGCCGGACTGGGCGGCCAGGTCCCAGGCGGTGTAAGCCAGGTTGGCCGGGGAGCGCGCAAAGGAGACGGCGATCGCCGTCCCAAAGTGGAGATGTCTCGTATGCTCGGCGATCAGCGTGCAGGGCAGGAAGGGATCGTGCTGGGTTTCCTGCGTCCAGAGCGCGTTGAAGCCGATCTCCTCGGCAGCCAGGGCGATCGCGGGGACATCCTTCAAATGGACCGGAGGAAGTGCGGCATCAAATTTCATTTTTACCACCAAGGATCACACAGTATCACGAAAGGATAAGGAGAAACCTTTGTGACATTTTGTGGTTAATCCAAAAGATACGCCAGAACCCAGTTGGTCGTGGCGACGAGTCCATCCATGTGGGCGCGTTCGTAATTGTGCGAGGCATCGATGCCGGGACCGATCAGGGCCAGCGCTACATCGCCGCCTGCCCGCCAGAAGGCTTCGCCGTCCGAACCGTAGAAAGGATACACATCGGTCCTATAGGGGATCTCATGCTGCTCGGCGAGCCCGCGCAGCTTTTTGTTCAAGCCTTCATGATACACCCCGCCGCTGTCCTTGATGCACAGCGTGGCATGGAACTCGTCCGACTCCTGTCCGCGGCCCACCACCGCCATGTCCACGCAGACCAGCTCGGCCACATCGGATGGGATTCCTGCCGCTGCGCCGTGCCCGACCTCTTCATAGTTGGAGATATGGAAGTATACCGTTCGCGTTGGGCCGACTCCCGCGTCCGCCATGGACTTGATCGCCGACACGAGATTCGCCACACAGGCCTTGTCGTCGAGGAACCGTGAGCGGACGAACCCGTTCGTCACCTCCACCCGGGGATCGAAGGCAACACAATCGCCGATCTGGATGCCCAGAGCGCGCGTCTCCTGTGGGGAGGAGGTGCGGGCATCCAGGCGCACTTCCATGTGATCGTCATTCCTTGGCGTCTCGCTGCCAGCCGCGCTGTGGACATGGCCCGAGGCAGTATCGATCAACACCGAGCCGCGTATCCTCTCTCCGCTGGATGGATAAACCCAAAGGCCTTCTGTCTCGACGCTCGGCCACTGGATCCCGCCGATACGGCTGAGCTTGAGGCGTCCATTGGCCTTGATCTCCTTTACCACCGCACCTAATGTGTCTGCATGGGCGGTCAGGGCAACGGGAGGCAGGCCTGACTGCGCTTCCCATTTCGCTACCAACGCTCCCTTGCGTGTTCGTGTGAGCTGCAGCTGGCTATACTGGGAAAGCTCCTGTTCCACAAAAGCGATGGCAGGCTCTGCAAAGCCTGTTGGGGAGGGGATGTTCAATAGCCTGACAAGAAAGTCTGTAAAGTATTTTTGATCTATGGCGGGTAGCGGCATGGAGGTTCCTCTTGAGGGGATGCGTTTTGGATCAGGATTCAAGATTTGAAGCGGGAAGTCCCAGACCTTCGAACCGGGTGATTGTCTCTCTCCAGGGTGCGGGAACGGGAATGGTCTTTTGGGTCTGGTAATTGTACGTCACCATGACGACCTTCCCTTTGGCCAGTTCCCTGCCGGTTTCCGCGTCCACGATGTTCTGTTCCCAGGTCATGGACTTGTTCCCCATCCTGGCCGCGCGGACCCCAACCCTGACGTTCTGTCCAAAATAGATCGGCTCGAGATACGTGAGATGGACATCGGCCAGAATGACACCAATTTCCATGAAAGACTGGTCCCGGGTGAAGAGACCCAGCTCGATCATGTAGGCGATCCGTCCCTGCTCAAAATAAGTGAGATGTTTGGCGTTGTTAACGTGTCCCTGCGGATCCAAATCCCCGTACCGGACCTCGATGGGATGGTAAAAACGGTATTGCAGCATATTGAAATTATACCTATTAATAATGCAAACTTTTATATTTATCGTTCCAATCTGGATCGGGGTACACTTGCCATATGAGACGCGGCCTCACCCTTGGCAAGTTTGCTCCTCTGCATAGCGGCCACCAGCATGTCATTGAAACCACACCTGTACCTTTGCGTGTGCGAGCCAATTGGTTGAGGATGCTTTATCCACAAATAAAAGTGATTGAAGCCTGGGATGGCCCAACAGAAGTGGGGGATACGCCAGGCATTAAGCGCATCCACGAAGATTACATCCTCAAAACTCTCAATATCAGTGAAATATCCCATTTTTATTCAAGTGAGTTTTATGGCGACCAGCAGAATGGCCGATGAATACTGTACAGTCTGGATGCCGGAATACGGGCGGGAGTATTGGGGAATGCATCAAGTCAATGGGCTGAGAGCGTGGAATTGGACGCGCTTTCAAGGTGTCTTAACACCATCGGCGTATAAAAACTCGTAGGCACGGCTAGCGGCAGAACTTTGCCAGCCCATCTCTGTTCCTGATCGAAATTCTCCCCTCTGTAGTGGTATCGATCAGTCCCTGTTCCTTGAACAGCACCATGGCCTGGTTCACGCGCTTGCGGGAGGCGCCCACCAGGTCGGCGATATCGCTCTGGGTCAGGACAATACGGATCTGGGTGGCGTCTCCCTTCTCGTGTCCATATTTTTCGGCAAACGCCAGCAGCTGCCGGGCCACGCGCCCATTGACGTCCAGGGTGGCCAGCGCCTGGATCAGCTGGTCGGAGAGACGCACACGCGACGACAGGATCCGGACCAGATTGCGCGCCACCGGGATGAAGTTATCCAGGATGTAATTGAAAGTGACCCTGTCCATCCACAGCAGCAGGCTGTTTTCGAGCGCCACCGCGCTGGCAGAGCGGCCAACGCTGTCGATCAGGCTCATTTCGCCAAGCAGATCTCCAGTCCCTAAAATGGAGAGAATGACATCCCGTTCGCCCTGCTCGATGTGGATTTTTACCGTTCCATACAGAATGATATACACGGCTTCGCCAGGCTGTTCGATCGTCATTACATTACGCCCTGCCTGGAACACCCGGCGGTGCGCACGTTGCGCGACCCAGTCCATTTGCGTGGGAGTCAGGCCGGCGAACAGCTCGATGTCGGCGAGCAGGTTGCGGGTGCTGTCCTGTTTGATGTCACTCATGGTTCGCATATTTTACATCCATCATCCCCTCTCCCCTGGGGAGAGCGGCAGGGGTGACGGAGATTGCAAGGGGCTTGTTATTTTTTGCCCACCGCCAACTGTGACCTCCAGCCCTTCAAATGCGGCCTGAACATTCCCGGATTTCCTCCTGGCGGATGCCTCCATGCTGCTGATCGTTCCGTCCGAGTAGGATGGATCGTGATGGAACAGGATCAACTGTCCCACCCGCGCCGAAGCGGCAACCTTGCAGGCCATCGTCACGGTGGAATGTCCATAGCCCTGTGTGGAGGGAAAGCCGGGCAGCTGCCCCCAGTAATGTTCGTCCAAATATTGGGCATCGTGGATGAGCACATCGGCCTCCGCCGCAAACTTTACCAACCGGCGGTCCATTCCGGAATAGCCTTCTGTATCCGTGGCATACACAATGGACTTGCCCCGCCAGCCGATCCGGTAGATGAAGACCCCGCCTGGATGTGCATAGGACCTGTGGATGCGGATGACAACCGCCTCTTCGCTCAAACCCTGACCATCTTCCGTTACGCGGAGTCCCTCCTTCTCCCAGACGATGATCTGCGACTCGCGCACCGACTGGATGTTTTTCGACGAAGCCATATCCCTCAAACTGACCGGGAAGGTGTCAAACGTTTGATTGCGTTCCAATATTTTTCTCAACGACTCGTTCGTGCCATCCGGCCCAAAGATGTGCAGTTTTGCATGTGGCAGATACGCTGGGATAAAGAATGGCAGGCCCTGGGTATGGTCGTGATGCAGATGGCTGAGCAATAAAAGGACCTCCGTCGTGCGTCGACGAGCTAGCTCACGCCCGAGCGGAATGATGCCCGTGCCCGCGTCCAGAACGATTGTCCGCTCCCCGGCGCGGATCTCAACAGCGGCTGTGTTCCCGCCATATTTGACGGTGCCCGCTCCCGGTGTGGGATAGCTCCCACGAACCCCCCAAAATTTAACTGTCAGTTCATCGGTCATTCCGCACCTCTACAAAAAGTTTTTCACTTGCACTTTTATTATCTTCCGCAGGGAATTTTCTTCAAGGAAAGTGTTCTCCAGCAGGGTGGGAAATATTTCACATAAAACTGTAACCTACTCTATACGAAGGGAGCATCCGTCTGCCTGGGGAACGATCCTCTCAGCGGGAAGAGATAAATCACGGGCGTAAATCTGAATTAGAAAATTTGTGCTATACTTGTCCTTTATCTAAAAAGTGGTGAACTATGTCTGTTATTCGCTCTTCCGACATTGGAAATTATCTTTATTGCCGCCGCGCCTGGTGGTACCGCAAACAAGGATTGGAATCTGACAACCGGGCCGAAATGGCGGCGGGCACCCAGCTCCATCAAAGGCATGGACGCCAGGTCCTGGCCTCCAATTTGACCCGTACGGCTGCGCTGATCCTGCTATTAATTGCACTGGTCCTGCTGGCAGCCTATTGCACAGCAAGGATCATTTAGAGCTAAAAGTGATAAGGTTGAAGGTTTGCACGCTGAAACCTCGACTTTAACCGTTCAATCATTTCCAATGCCTTACATTGCTCTTGCCTTAATCCTTTTTGCCGTTCTCTTCTTCTGGATCTCAGGCCGCCAGCGGAAGGCCGCGGGCCTGCCCGGCGGAAGAGTGATCTACACGGATACGCGCGGCTGGGGCAAGCTGGAGCAGCCGTTGTTCCACGCGGGCCTGGGATTGACAGGCAAGCCCGATTACCTCGTCCAGCAAAATGGACAGATCATCCCGGTGGAGGTCAAGTCCGGGCGGGCGCCTGATGCGCCGTATGATTCCCATATTTTCCAGCTGGCCTCATACTGCCTGCTGGTGGAGAAGACATATGGCAGGCGCCCGGCTTATGGCATCATTCATTACAACAACCGTGATTTCGCCGTGGATTACACCGAGGAGCTGGAATCAAAGCTGCTCGACCTCCTGGTCGAGATGAAGCGTGACGATCACAGAGGCGATGTGCCGCGCTCGCATGAGCAGGCAGCCCGCTGTGCCCGCTGCGGATTTAGAAGGGTATGCGATCAAAGCCTGGTGTAGTCTAGGTAGGAGGTGGCCCAAAACCGATCTGGCGGACAATTGATCTCCATGTGTACTTGTATGCGGGTTTCCCTTATAATAGTTACGCAATGCCCGACGAATTCATCCCCACGCATCCAGTGATAGCGGCATATCCAAAAGTGCCGCAGGCCTTTACGGAAGCAGAGGCAATGTCGGCCTATTTGAAGGAGAAGGGGCTGGATGCTCCCTTCGGGTCGCTCTACGACGAGGATCTGCGCAAACGTGTCCGGCGCGGCGAGTTCGACCTGCTGATCATGGCCGGCGGGGATGGAAGTGTTTTGCGAGCCGGGAACCTGTGCGCTTCCGGCAGCGTGCCGATTTTGGGCGTCAACCTCGGCCGGATCGGTTTTTTGATCCAGGTCGAAAAACACGAATGGCGCATGTACTTTGAAAAGCTGCTGAACGGTGAAGCCTGGATCGAAAATCGCATGATGCTGCACGCAGAGCACATCCGGGCCGGCGAGATGGTCGGGAACTGGGATGCGTTGAATGAAGTTGTCGTCGGGCGCGGCCAGACCCTGCGCCCGGTCCGCCTGTCTGCGGATGTGGATGGGCGTCATCTCACCAGTTACGTGGCCGATGGATTGATCGCTTCGACAGCTACCGGCTCGACGGCCTATGCGCTGGCCGCAGGAGGGCCGATCCTGCCTCCGGAACTGCGGAATATTCTGCTGGTTCCCATCGCACCACACCTTTCTGTGGATCGCGCAGTGGTGTTATCGGAAGGCTCAACGGTCATGATCCGCGTGAACGGTGAGAACGCCGTAATGAGCGTCGATGGGCAGCCCTCCATTACGCTGATGGAGGACGACCGTATCATTGTACGCGCCGCTGAAGTCACCACAAAATTTGTCCGCTTCGGAGACCCCGGATATTTCTACCGTAACATTACAGCCCATATGAACGAGAATTCACTAGGATTGCCAAGATGACACAAACAACCACTGAAACGCTCTACTGCTATGTCCACCCCACACGCGAGACATCCCTGCGCTGCAATAACTGCAACCGTCCTATTTGTGCAGAGTGCGCCGTTCACACGCCCACGGGCTATCGTTGCAAGGAATGTGTCAAAACGCAGCAAAAGATCTTCGATACCGCGCTCTGGCGTGACTATGTGTTTGGTTTTATCGTTGCCGCCCTCCTTTCATTAGGTGCAGCGTTCCTGGTTACGATCGTGATCGGCATCGGTTTTGGCATCCTCGGATGGTTCCTCTTATTGATCGGTACACCTACTGTTGGAGTCATTATTGCGGAAGCGGTCCGAAAAGTGACAGGGAAGCGCCGCTCGCGTCCCTTGTTCATGACCGTGGCTGCCGGTGTGGTTGTAGGTGCCTTACCGATCATCCTGGGCGCGCTGGCCAATGGAAGCCTGTATCCCATCCTGTTCCAGGCGATTTATCTCGTGCTTGTTGTCCCTACCGTTTATGCCCGACTTTCTGGAATCCAAATGTCCAGATGAACAATAACCTGATAATAAATGCTAACAGAATTACGTATCCATAATTTTGCCATCATCGACAAATTAGACCTTCGCTTCGGCCCGGGCCTGATCATCCTGACGGGTGAGACGGGCGCGGGCAAATCCATTATTTTGGATGCCGTCGTCATGCTGATCGGTGGACGGGCGGACGCCACGATCATCCGCACCGATGCAGACGCCGCGTTTGTCGAGGGTGTGTTCCACCTCCGCGGTCCTGAGAAGGAGGCGGTGCACGCCATCCTGCAGCGCGAAGAGCTGATGGACGATCCCGATTACGTGGTGCTGACGCGTGAAGTCCGGCGGGAGGGGCGCAGTGTGGCCCGCGTCAATGGCCGGACCGCGAACGTGTCCCTGCTGAAGGAGCTGGGTGCCCTGCTGATCGACATCCATGGGCAGGCGGAACATCTCTCGCTTCTCGATCCGCGTGCCCACCTGGGGCTGCTGGACCGTTATGCAGAAGTGGCGCGGCCCCTCAGCGACTACCGCCAAACGTACCATGCCCTGCTCAACCTGCGCCGCGAGCTGAACGATCTGCGTAAAGCCCAGGCTGATGCAGAGCGCCGGGTCGATATGCTGACCTACCAGGCCGAGGAAGTGGAAGCGGCACACCTGAAGCCCGGCGAAGATGAAGAGCTGCGCAAGGAACGCGACCGCCTGGCCAATGCCGAAGCCTTGTCCCGTAACGCCCAGGAGGCGCTGGCCGTTTTGGAGGAGGGATCGCCCGAAACCCCGGCGGCGACCGATCTGATCGGACAGGTGGTGCAGGCGTTGTCTGCCCTCGCAAAGATCGATTCGGCCCAAAATGACATGGCGGACCAGGCCGAGCTCCTGCTCGACAACATGTCCGATCTGATCCACAACCTGCAGGATTATCTGGAGGAAATCGAGTTCAACCCGAAGCGCCTCGATGAAGTGGAAGAGCGGCTGGACCTGATCCACTCGCTGATCCGCAAGTATGGCGGCAGCATCCCGGCGGTGATCTCCTATGGCAGCGAGGCGCGCAAACAACTTGAGTTGATCACAACAGCATCCGAGCGAATCCAGGAACTGGAAATGCAGGAGGCAAAGTTCCTGGAAAAGCTTGCCAAACAGGGCAGCCTGCTGAGCGAGAAGCGCAAGTCCGCTGCCGTCGAGATGGGAAACGGAATCGAGACCGAGCTCGACGATCTGCGGATGGAAGCGGCAAAGTTTGGCGTGGATTTCCAGACCAAGCCCGACCCGAACGGCGCACCCGTCGAAGACGGCACGCGCATTGCCTTCGACCAGAACGGATTTGACCGTATCGAATTCCTGATCGCGCCCAACCCGGGTGAGGGACTGAAGCCGCTGGCAAAGATCGCCTCCGGCGGTGAAACATCCCGCTTGATGCTCGGCTTGAAAAACGTGCTTGCCCGCGCCGATGAAGTTCCCTCGCTGATCTTTGATGAGATCGACCAGGGCATTGGCGGGCGCGTTGGCATGGTCGTTGGGCAGAAGCTCTGGAACCTGTCGCGCGTGCACCAGGTATTTTGCGTGACGCACCTGCCACAACTGGCGGCTTTTGGTGACGAGCATTACCAGGTGCAGAAGGTGATCCAGGGCAACCGAACCCTGACCCGCGTGGAACGCCTGGATGGTGAGCCGCGCCTGCTCGAGCTCTCCCAAATGCTCGGCGAGGTGGGGGAGGGCACATTGCGGTCCGCCCATGAGTTAATGCAGGTGGCCAGGCAGATGGTCAAGACAAAATAAGATTGAGTGCCAATCGAAAAGGTTGGCACTCTTTATTTTAAGGCCGCAAAACTAAGTAAATATGGGTAAATCTATTACCAATCTCTAGTAAAAATCTAAGTAAATCTACATTGAAATTTAATGGTTTGTGCCTAAAATACATTCATCACAGGGAGGGCGTCGATCCACGCCCTTCCTAAATTTAAAAAGCCACGATAGAAAAGATTCATGTTCTTCAAACGTTTTCAACTCGGTCTTATTCACTCTGCCATCGCGATCACCCTCGCCCCGCTCAACAGCACGCTCAACCGTGTGATGATCAATGAGCTGGCCATTTCGGCAACCCTGGTTGCCATTCTGGCCTCTCTTCCTTATTTGCTGGCTCCCATGCAGGTTGCCATCGGTTCTTATTCGGATCACCACCCCATCCTGGGCTATCGCCGCTCGCCTTATATTCTGGCAGGATTGCTTCTGTGCGTCGTGGGCCTGATTGTCTCCCCGTATGTGGCCTTCCTGATGGCAGAAAACTTTTCTCTGGGTGTGCTGGCAGGCATCCTGGCATTTGGCGCCTGGGGAATGGGATACAACCTCTCTGCGGTTTCATATCTTTCGCTGGCATCCGAGCTTTCCGGTGAAAATGGGCGCAGTAGAACGGTTGCGGTCATGTGGTTCATGATGATCATTTCCGTCATCGTGACGTCCATTGGGGTGGGGTACATGGTCGATCCATACACACCCGGTGCGATGATCCGGGCCTTTTGGACTGTGTCAGCAGTTGGGCTTCTATTGGGTGTGATTGGCCTGATCAAGCTGGAGCCACGCTCCACCCCCCACGTTCCCCCCATTTTCGCCACCCAGGATATGGCGAAGCAGGGAAATGGAACGCGGAAATGGGGGGATGAAAGAGGGGCTGCATCTGAAAACTATACAGTCAAACAGATGATGTCTGCCATCACGGCGAATCCCGTGGCGCGGGTTTTCTTTATTTATCTGTTTTTGCTGCTGGTGGCCATCCTCGGGCAGGACGTTCTACTGGAACCCTACGGCGCCCAGGTGTTTGGCATGTCCGTGTCCCAAACCACCCGCATCACCGCCATCTGGGGAATGTTCTTTCTGATTGCCCTCGTGATTGCCGGACTTCTGGAAGGGCGTGTCGCCAAGAAAATCGTTGTCCAGTTCGGCAACCTCGGTGCGATGCTTGCCTTTATTGTCATTGTGGCAAGCGGGATCCTGGTCAACAAGCCCATTTTTTACACCGGTGTAGTTCTGCTCGGGATTGGTTCCGGTATCTCCACGGTGGCAAACCTTTCCTTGATGTTCGATCTCACGGTTCCCGG
>JBLMZU010000553.1:0-10787 GCA_050258995.1 Bacteroidota bacterium | reverse complement strand
GTTCCTGGATCCAAACCGCGGCTGGGTCCTGATCGCCGATCCCAATGATCCGGTCAATGCCGGGACGCTGTACCATACGACCGACGGCGGCATCCACTGGGAATCAAATACCGTTCCCTTCGGCGGTGGAGAGATCCACTTCCTCGATGATGCAATTGGCTGGATGATGCTCCCCGCCGATGTGGGCGCAGGCAACATGGCGGTCAAATTTTTCCAGACATCGGACGGTGGCAAGAACTGGAGCCAGGTCTTTAGCAACCTGCCCACCGATACGAATTCGAACACCACTTTGCCGCACGGTGGCATCAAATCCGGTTTTACACCCCTTAATCTGCAGGAAGCCTGGGTCAGTGGACAAACGTATGCCTCCAATGTGTTCTACCTGTATCACACCTCGGATGACGGTCACACCTGGAAACAGGCGGACAATCCGATCCCAAACACGGGCGAAGCCATGTACCAGACGCAGCCGCCGATCTTCTTTGATCAACGAACCGGCATTTTGCCGATGACAATTGGCAGCGAAGGCTCGAACACCCTGTTCCTGAAAACACAGGATGATGGCACCACCTGGACAATCGGCACGCCGGTCGCTGGCTCAGGCCGCTATTCGGTGGCTTCCCTGAACGACATATTTGTCTGGTTCGGAAAGGACCTCTCGGTGTCCCACGATGGCGGGCAGTCCTGGACAACCGTTACGCCCAATGTGGACCTTAGCGATATGCTGGCGCAGTTCCAGTTTGTCGATGCCCAAAATGGATGGGCGATCGCGAGTGATGCAAATGGAAATACCACCTTATACAAGACAACCGACGGTGGCCAGATATGGAATGTACAGGTTCAATAACCGAAACATGAAAAAAAACTGGGTCCTGCTCGTCCTGGTGTTTACCAGCGCCTGCTCATTCCAGGTGAACGTTCTGCAGCCGCAGTCTGTGGAAACGGTTCTACAGCCCTCCCCTGTTGGCATTTCAACTTCCACGCTGTCTGTTATTACGCCGACTTCGACGGTAACGCCGCCCCCCTCGCCAACTGTGACCCTCTCTCCCGTTCCCCCGATCATTGCCGGACCCTCGAACTCATCGGCTGTGGTGCCGATTGTGTTTGCTCCGAATGCCACTTCACAGATGGTCATAGGGAATATTCCAGGTGGATCGAGCCAGACGTACTCCCTCAATGCCTTTGCAGGACAGATCATGTCTGTTTCAATCCTGCCTGAGAAACCCGAGCAGCAAAATTCCTATCAGCTTGAGATCCATGGCAGGGACGGCACGATCCTTTGTCCGATCAAAGACAATGCCTGTTCCTTCTGGAGGGGAGCTCTGCCCTCCACCCAGGAATACCGGATCAAGGTCAGTGCCCAGGACGGCGGCGGCGGGGCCTTCAGCATGCGGGTGGCCATCGATCCGCCTGGGACGGTGAGCCAGCTTTTCAGCTACACCGATCCTCAGGGGCGGTTCTCTCTTTCCTATCCGGACGATTACGCTCCTGCGCATTTTCCAGGTGCCGAGGTGACCAAAATTCCACCCGACTTTGTTCTCCAATATATCGATACGCAGCAATACATATCGACCAACCTTGGCGAAGTCTACTTCCTACTGGGGGTGAGTGATGATCCGCAGCAGGTCTCTGTGTGTACCCAGCCTCTGAACTTTGACCAGCCGGAGACCGAGCTCGGCGATACGACGATCAATGGGATCGATTTCAAAAAGAGCCAGGGCGGCGGCGTGGGGGCAGGAAACATCTACGAACAGGTGTATTACAGGACCCTGCACAATGGCTCCTGTTATGAGGTCACATACTTTGTGCACTACAGCAATATTGGAAACTACACGCCGGGCACAGTGACCGAATTCGACCGCACCGCCCTCTACCAACAGCTTGACGAAATCCTTGCCTCCCTTATACTCAAGTAGGTGGGCACTTCCACGATGGTAGGGATTTTCAATATGAGATGTAAGCTTGTTCTGCCGTTCATTCTCCTGGTTCTGGCAGTCTCTGCCTGTTCTGGGAACGCCGCTTCTGCCTCCCCGCCTCCGGAAGAGTCATTTGTATCCAACATCGTGCCTTCCTCTTCCGGCCAGCCGCCCACACCCTTTCCCGATACACCTTCACCACCCGCTATCGACGCGCCGCTGGTGGAGAATCCCTCCCTCCTCCGTCTCGATATGTTCAATGAATTGGATGGCTGGGGCGTGACCGAGACTCAGATCGTCCGCACGAACGACGGCGGACTCAGCTGGTATAACCTCACCCCGCCGGCTATGACCGAGACGGGTTATAGCGTGGATGCATTTTTTCTGGACAACGAACATGCCTGGGTGCAAAAACAGGACGATGAAAAATTCCCCAACGGTGGGACGTTGTCTCGTACTGCGGACGGAGGGCATACCTGGATGAATTTTACTGTCCCGTTCAGCAGAGGCGATATTAGCTTTCTGGATGCGAACAACGGCTGGATGCTGGCCGGGCTGGGTGTGGGTGCCGGTTCCAACGCGGTTGCCGTCTTCCAGACGCAGGATGGCGGGGCGACCTGGGAACGGACGTACAGCAACGATCCCCATGATCCCAAAGCAGGCGACTCCCTTCCTCTGGGAGGCCTCAAAGCTGACCTGGTCGCCCTCGATATGAAAACTGCCTGGGTCACGGGCCTGGATTATGCCCCGGGAGATGTTTATCTTTATCGTACAGATGACGGCGGGCGGAGCTGGACGCCGGTCAATATTAAAATCCCACCCGATATGCAGGAATCCCAAATGGTCATCGACAAGGACCAGTTGAAATTCGTTTCCGCCACCGATGGGTATCTTGCCCTGCGAATGTCGAATAACACCATGCAGACCGCGGTCTATTTCACCCAGGATGCCGGAAACACATGGAATCTGACACCGGCCATCCTCGACGGCGCCGGACCTTCCTCGTTCATCACGACGCAGGATGCGGTCATCTATAATGGCCAGAAATTCCTCGTCACGCGCGATGCGGCCCGGACCTGGGTGGAGGTGGCACCAGATGTATCGTTTGGGGAGACTTTCGTCAACATGGAATTTGTCAACCCGATGACGGGCTGGGTGATTACCATGGACCCGTCAAATCATCGTTCCTTATACCGTACTCTGGATGGAGGCTCTACATGGCTGCCCGTCGTACCCTGATCCTATTGCTCGCTTTCCTTTTGTTTGGATGCAGGCCTGCTTCGCCCACCCCGGTGGCGGCTCCTGTCACCGCTGTTTCCACTCTTCCTGGAGCTTTGACCACGGCAGTCCCAACCCAGACTGCCCCTCTTGTGGGCATTACCCCCAGGGAGGTAAAGAATTCCCTCTATCAGCTGGGAGCGACAGATCCTCCGCGTGAGGTCCAGCTGGTCGATGGAGCCTTTACAGAAGGCAAGCCGGGCGATGCAAATTACCTGGAGGTGCGCGTCAAAGATGACATTGCCATCGGCGATCTGACCGGCGATGGCACCAATGAAGCGGCCGCGATCGTGTCCGAGTACCATGGCGGCAGCGGCGTGTTCGTTTTTCTGGCTGTTTTTTCGGAGGAAAATGATCAGGCAGCTTTCCAGACATCGATCTTTGTGGATGACCGGCCCAAGATCGGCGGGATCAAGATCGAGGATAACGAGATTCGGCTGCTCGCCACCGTCCACCGCCTGGACGAGCCGATCTGCTGCCCTACGCTGGAGACGGTGCGTCACTACAGGCTGATCAACAACCAGCTGGATATGACCGATTTTGCCACACTCACACCGGACGGCAAACCGCGTATCATTACGATCGACTCGCCGCCCTATGGAATGGCAGTTTCGGGTTCCGTCCAGGTCGAGGGGAAGGTGGCAGTCTCCCCGTTCGAGAACAGCCTGACCTACGTTATTAAGGATGCTGGCAATGTTGAGCTTTCGCGCGGCACCGTATCGGTCAAAGCCAACGGTCTGGGCGGACCGGGCACCTTTGAAGCCCGGATCCCTCTTTCCGATATTCTCTCAGGCGCGGTGATCAGCATTGAGATCCAGGATGTCAGCGCCGCCGACGGCTCATTACTTGGAATGGATTCGGTCCGATTGGTTGTAAAATAATGGAGAGGCAGGTCCAGGACCTGCTCCTACCTTAGACTTATTCGTGATGGAGGAAATATGCCAAATACAGTTCGTGATTGGATGTCGCGACCGGTAGTTGTTGTCGATCCCGATTCAAGCGTCAGGTATGCGCTCACATTGATGCGCCGCCGCAAGATCCATAGCGTGGTGGTGGCGATCTCGGACAAGAATCCCCAGTACGGCATTGTGACTTCCACCGATATCCGCGATAAGATCGTTGCTGCGGGCCGCAACCCGGCGGAAATGAGCGTGCGTGAGATCATGTCGGGTCCGATCATCACCGGCAATCCCGATTGGACCCTGATGGAATGTTCGAAGGTGATGCAGGAGAGACGCATCCACCATCTGCCGATCGCCGATGAGAGCGGCGCCCTGATCGGCCTCATCTCTGCGACTGATATTTTTGTAGCGGTCGAGGAATCGGGATGGAGTGAGCTGGAATAACCCATGGGGACGGCGCCCTGATCGGGACAATTTCCAAACCGCCGTCCCTTATTTTCCCCTGGATTTATGACAAAACAGAAGTTCTACGTGGTCTGGAAGGGACGCAAACCCGGTATCTACACCACCTGGCCGGAGGCAGAGGGACAGGTGCGCGGGATTGCCGGCGCGCAATATAAGGCGTTCGGCACCCGCCCGGAGGCAGAGACGGCCTTCAGGTCCACGTATGATGCGTATAAGGGAAAGTCCTCCTCTCTGGGCAAGTGGAGGCATGCCGGCATCCAGCCGATCCTCCCCTCCATCTGTGTGGACGCGGCCTGCAATGGGTCGCCCGGCATCCTTGAGTTCCGGGCCGTGTTTACAGAGACCGGCGACCAGATCTTCCACTTTGGCCCATACCCGGATGGGACCAATAACGTCGGGGAATTCCTGGCCATTGTCCATGCGCTGACATGGATGCAGAAGCATCGCTCTCCCCTGCCGGTTTACTCCGATTCCGAAAATGGCATCTCCTGGGTATATCAGGGTAAATGTAAAACCAATTTGAAACACACGTTAAGGAATGCACCTTTGTTCGCGATGATCGATGCTACCGAAAGCTGGCTGGCAGAAAACGAGCTCAAAAACGGCACGGTCCTGAAATGGGACACAGAGCGATGGGGCGAGATTCCCGCTGATTTTGGGAGGAAGTGAGGGGGTAGCCAATCTACCAGCTCCCTCCATCCCCACCCGTTTGTCCAGTATAAAAACCCGCCATTCCGGCGATACGATTCGAAATGCTCAGGGCTATACTCCGATCGAAAAGGAGTGCTCCATGAGCCAAACTATTTTGGTAGAACTTTCTGATGCCTTGGCAGATGCCGCCGAGCTTGCCGGGAAATCAACTGTACTGGTCGATGCGCGTCGTCGCATGCCGGCCAGCGGAATCGTCTTTGCACCCGACCTGATCCTCACAGCTGACCATGTCCTCGAAAAAGAGGAAGATATTAATATTATTCTTGCCGACGGAACGGAACTCTCTGCAAAGATCGCCGGGCGGGATGCCGGTTCCGACCTGGCAGTCCTCAAGCTGGAGCGAGCCGCCGGGACAGCAGCAGAAATCACGAAGAGCCCTGGTCGCCTCGGACAGCTCGCCCTTGCACTTGCCCGTCCCTCCCGTCAGGGGATCGAAGCCAGCCTGGGAACGGTCAGCGCCATCGGCGGACCCGTCCAGACCGGGCGCGGGGGCATGCTGGAGCGTTATTACCGCACCGACAGCATTTCGTATCCCGGATTTTCCGGAGGCCCGCTCGTTGCAGCCGATGGCACTGTCCTGGGACTCAACACCTCCGGGCTGTCCAATGGACCGGCGATCACCGTCCCGGCCGACATTGCCTGGAACATCGGGGAAACGCTCGCCAAACACGGACAGATCAAACGTGGATACCTCGGCATCCGCAGTCAAACCGTCGACATCCCAATTGCATCCCAGGACGCGCTGAAACGGAAACAGAACAGCGGCCTGTTGATCATGAGCGTCGAGAAGAACAGCCCTGCCTCCAGGGGCGGATTGATCGTTGGGGATATTCTCGTGGCGATTGCCGGAAACCCCGTCCTGCACCAGGACGAGCTCTTTGCCCGGCTGAACGGTGAGGTCGTGGGGAAAGCCACACCTGTCGAGATCCTGCGCGGCGGCCAGCCTCAGACAATCAGTATCTTGATCGGCGAGAGATAGAATGAACTTTAATGGCACGTTTACCCAAGTGATCGATGATCTTGTCCAGCAGGTGCTGCCCTCCCTGGTCGTGGTGCGCGGCCGGCGTTTTGGCGCAGGCGCCGGGATTGTCTGGGATGCAAACGGGCTCATCCTCACCAATAACCATGTGGTCGGTCGCCATCTGCCGATCGTTCTTCTGCAGGATGACCGCGAATACGAGTCGAGACTCATTGCCCGCGACCCCGATGTGGATCTGGCACTGCTTTCCATCGAGGCGGCGGATCTGTCTCCGCTCAAGCCTGCCTCTGCTGCCCCGCGCGTCGGCGAAATGGTCTTTGCCTTCGGGCATCCATGGGGACAGCGCAATACCGTCACGCGCGGGATCGTCAGCGCCCTGGTCTCTGCCCAGAACAGGCGTGGGGATCTTTTGCCCATCGTCCGTTCGGATGCTCCGCTTGCCCCGGGAAACTCCGGCGGGCCCTTGGTCAACGCAAGAGGCGAGGTCGTTGGCATCAATGCCATGATCGTCGGCGGAGATCAGAGTGTCTCCATTGCAGCGTCGGTGGCCATGGAATTTGCAAAGAAAGCGATGGCGAAAAGCCCATCCTCATCTAAAAGATTTCATCCGACCCCGAATGATGTGATCTGACGTTATAAAAATAGCAGGGAGACCGGTGAGCGTGCCTGACTCCGGTCTCCCTTCCTATTGATGAAATCGCTCAATTTGCCGGGATTGCCTGGCGAAGAAGATCCTCCAAAAAGACACCATCCGCCCAGTACCGGTCCTGCCAGCCGGGCAGCAGATCGTCGAGTAAAAACGCCTGGGCCAGGCCGGTCATATAGAGCTGGTTTTCCCCTAATGTTGTCTGGTAGCGCAGCTGGATGATCTCCTGTCTCCAGCGCTGGCCGGTCTTTCCATATTGCCTAAACTCAGGATCGATTCTCATATCGGGAAGCGCCTGGTAATCCATGGTTGCACCGGCTTTTTTGAGCATCGCCACCTCGATGTATTTGGCCGTGCCCTCCTCCCATTCCAGCCAACGCTCATACTCCACCAGCTTTTGCGCAAGACCGTGCTTTTTTCTGCGCGCGTCCCGAGTCTCCAGAAACTGGCTGACAAGCTCGATTTTTTCGTCTTTTGTTTTCGCTTCCAGTGCATCGGCCAGCAGCTTACTTTCCGCTTTCCACTCGGGTTGGATGGTTTCTGCGGCCGTCTCATATTCTCTTCCCAGCTTGTGAATGGATTCGGCTTCAGCGATCCGCTCTGGCGCGTTTTGATATTGATAGACATGGAAGTACTCGTGCAGAACGCCTCCCATCTGCGTTTCGCTGGGCTGGAGCAGCAGGCGGTAGGGGAAGATCTGTTTGAGGGGAGCCGGGAAAAAGCCCTGGAATGTCTCGATCAGGAAATGGTCGGTGGTCTGTTTGGTGGCCATACTGGCAGCCCAGAGATCGCCGACCCGAACGGCAAAATTTTGTGGGTCATTTGCTGCCCGGCGATAGAGGGCCTGTTCATTCAGATCCTCGCCCGGCATCCTGTACCAGCCCGAAGGCGCTTCCTCTTTGTAATTCGCCAAAAACTCAAAGGACCGATTCCAAATAATAACCGGGATGTCCGCGCTGCCCCAGCCCGGCCAGACCTGGTCACCGAGGGCCGATTTGAGATGCAGCGCCTCCAACAGCCGGGCTTTATTCAGCGGGCTGAGGGTATCCGAATGTTCTTCACCCGGCAGGCTGCGGTTACTGAAGCTCGCCAGGATCGCGAGGAGAGAGCACAATCCCAAAAGAGCGAGGAATGCGACCAGCATTCGGCTGGAGCAGGACCTGGACTTTTTGCGCATATCTTGATTCTAGAGAGGCGGGCAGAAAGTACATAGTGTCATTCTTCCTGTCTGTAGCTTCCTCTGTTTTTGCGCTATACTTTGGAAACCTGAGTGAATTGAAATTGGAGAAGAGATGCGAACTGCTTTGATCATTATCGATGTCCAAAAGGATTACTTTCCCGGCGGGAAACACCCGCTGGTCAATCCCCTGGAGGCCGCCAAAAAGGCCTATATGCTGCTGCAGTGCTTCCGCGAGCACAGCGGACACCATGTCCATATCCAGCACATTTCCAACAAGCCGGATGCCACATTCTTTATTTCCGGCGACCGCGGCACGGATATCCACGATTCGGTGGCCCATTTTGAGGGAGAGCCGATTGTTTACAAGCACGACCCAAACGCCTTCCTCAACACGAACCTGCTCGACCTTTTGAGAAGCTGGGGGATCGAGCGGGTCGTCATTTGCGGCATGATGACCCACATGTGCGTGGATGCCACCGCCCGCGCCGCATCCGACCTGGGATTCCAGGTCATTGTGGCGGAGGACGCCTGCGCTACGAGGGATTTGACTTTTGGCGATACAACAATCCCTGCCGATCATGTACACAAGGCATTCCTTGCCGCATTGAAGTCCTATGGAAAAGTGATGAAGTCCGAGGAAATCCTGGCGTTGCTGGCGACGGAAATGGTGAAATAAGCTGGCAATATTCGATTAAATCCAAAACCCAAATTCTAAAATCCATCCTCTTATGACTACTCT
The DNA here is from genome assembly GCA_050258995.1 of Bacteroidota bacterium. Taxonomy (GTDB): domain Bacteria; phylum Chloroflexota; class Anaerolineae; order Anaerolineales; family Villigracilaceae; genus Defluviilinea. The sequence goes on along the minus strand of JBLMZU010000553.1, from coordinate 1,971 downwards.
TGATCCAGAAAAACAAAAACAGGCAAAACAATATTCGCGCATCCGCCGCCGCTTGTGGCTGGTGGAAACACTGCTGAGCGCGATCTATGCAATTCTCTGGCTGGCCCTGGGCTGGTCCACAGCACTGAGCGACTGGCTGAGCTCGTATACCGACAATCAGTGGATCATTGTCGCCGTTTTCGTTGCCATCTTTGGCGGCATTTATTCGCTCCTGACCCTGCCGCTCAGCTATTACAGCGGATTTGTCCTGCCGCACCGCTTCGGTCAATCCAACCAGAGTCTCAAGGACTGGGTGATCGACCAGCTCAAGGGACTGGCCATCGGCGCGCCCCTCGCCCTGATCCTGCTCGAGCTGCTTTACCTCGCCCTGCGCGTCACCGGGGATATGTGGTGGCTCTGGGCGGCAGCCGGGATGTTGTTCTTCACCGTGCTACTTGCCAACCTGGCGCCGGTTCTGATTATGCCGCTCTTCAATAAGTACATTCCACTTGGCGATGAGCACAAGGAGCTGGCCGATCGTTTGCTCGACCTTGCCCGGCGCGCCCGTACCAGGGTAAAAGGCGTCTTCAAGTTCGATATGTCCAAACGCACGAATGCCGCCAATGCCGCGTTGACAGGCATCGGCAACACCCGCCGCATTGTGCTGGGCGATACCCTGATCAACGAGTTCTCGATCGACGAGATCGAAACAGTCCTGGCCCATGAGCTGGGACACCATGTCCATCGCGATATTCCCATCTTGATTGCTTTTGGGACGATTTCCACCACGCTGAGCCTGTACATTGCCTCCATCGTTTTGAACTGGGCTGTGGGTTATTTTGGCTTTAGCGGTCCTGCCGATATTGCCGCCTTCCCCGTTTTACTTTTGATCTTTGGCGCATATGGACTTGTTACCATGCCCATCGAAAACGCCTTTTCCCGCTGGAGGGAGAACATGGCCGACGACTATGCCCTGGAGTCGACCGGGAAAAGGGATGCGTTTGCCTCGGCTTTTACACGTCTTGCAAATCAGAACCTCGGAGAGGTCGACCCCGAGAAATGGGTGGTCTGGCTGTTCTATTCCCACCCGCCGCTGGGAGAGCGGATCGAGAAGGCGAATAACTGGAAACCCGCCTGATGACAAAGACCTCTGGAAAACCACTGGAGAGCGATGGCCAACAGTCTGCTCTGAACGGCGATGACATCGCTGCCACCCTGGATGGATAGAAGGGGCTTGCGCTGCGATATAGAAAAGGTCTCTGATACTTTATTGCTCAGAGACCTTTTCTTTTCTCAATAGGGCTACCTTCATTTTTCCCCTCACGACCCAGATCCCTATGCCGAGGAGCACCAGGCCGAGCAACAGACCGCCAAAGTTGCTGATGAAGTTGCTTAACACCTCCCATTGACTCCCGAACCAAAAGCCCAGACCTCCATAGAGCAGGATCCAGGTCAGTTCGCCGAGGATGTCCCAGGTCAGGAACCTGCGAAAGCGGATGCCACTTCCCCCTGCGATCAGGTTGGTAGGGATGGCCAGGCTGGTGACCAGGAAGCGGGTCAGATAAATTGCCAGGCCTGCGCGCCGGTCGAACGTATCCCGGGCGCTCTTCCAGGCCGGTGATCTTCCGAAGCGGGCGTTCACACCGTCCCTGGCATAATATCCCAGCCCAAAGGAGAGAATGTCACCCAGTACTGCCCCGAATAGCCCAAGCAGAACAGTGGTATGCCAGGCTAGGATACCCTGCTCGGAAAACGCTCCTGCAGCAATGACCAGGACCGAGGCGCCCACCGGAAATCCAAGGGCCCCCAGAAAAAGAACCACGGCGATCAAGGGCGAGCCATAGTTGATGACGAGAGTTAAGATAAAGTCGGACATCTTATGGGGGAGCGCCTGGCGTAGCCGCAGCAGTTGGATTTGCCGCAGCCGGAGAGACCGGAGCGGGGGAGGGTAGATTTGCCTGGATGGTTGTTTTTACAAGTTTAAGAACGAAC
>JBLMZU010000552.1:0-10130 GCA_050258995.1 Bacteroidota bacterium | reverse complement strand
TTCTCCTTTCCTTTGACCCAGCCCCGGCAGGCCGCTTCGTCAAAATTGCTGTCACTGAGCGGCATCTGGCGCATGACCAGCGGATTGGTGTTGAGCGCCACATATTCACTGCAGTCGATCTCACTCATGCGCTTGAATTCCAAATTCATGCATTCACCTCTCTGTAGATGGAGTAGCGCAGACCAGACGGGAGAATCGTTTAATTTGTTCCAAAGACTTTAAGCAGCTCCACGTGTGCCTGTGGGGCAAAGATCAGGATGTAATCCCGGATATCCGTGAGATGATCCTCCACCGCCTGCCGCTCGATCCCCTGCGGCGCGTAGGTGGTAAAAACGACATTGTGCGTGTCCTGCGTGATCTGGGTGCGCCGATCGGGGCCGTAGATGACATCGCAGATCACACCAGCCTGGTCGCTGATCATCATGTCGCCCGGCTTCAGGATCTGTGTCTCGCCGCGCATCAGGGTATAACTTTCGGTCCCCTTGGAAACATCCAGGGTAAGAGGCAGCTGCATGATATCCAGGTCGTGGCCGGCTGTCAGCAGCAGGTTCTTCATCTCCGCCATGAACATGGCTTCGACCAAGGCGGATACGCTCGGGATCGACTTCCCCTTCCAGGCTACGGACTCCATCTGGAGCTGGACATGGTAGGATTTCTTGAAGCGCCTGTAATGGTTGTTATACGCCTGCAAAACGGGATGGCTCGACAACGCAGCCCGGTCCTGGCCGGAGAATTGGACGCGCAATTGCTTTTCCAGTTCCGCTTTCCGTTCTTCGAGTTCGGGATGCTGTGCCGGGTTGGTGACAGCCTTCATCACCAATACCCCTGCATGCGCGCCGGGGAAGGCAGATTTCCAGGCAGTGGTTACTTCGAACATGGTGCCCTGATTATAGCGTTTTCCAGGACTGGATTCGCAAGTTTTTTATTAACCTCCCCCTTCGTCCAGTTGCAAAATTGGCCGTCTCGTCTTATAGTGGACAAGTCGGCTGGTCAAATCCTTAATTCCCCCAGTCTCTAATTATCCAATCTCGAATATCCAGAGTTCAGGAGACAAAATTACATGTGGCATGGTGGTGGTTGGTTTGCATATATGCGCTCGGGTGACGAGAAGCCCAAGGTCACCCGGGATTTACTGTTACGTGTCCTTTCCTATGCGCGTGGTTACTGGTGGCAGATCGCGGGCATGCTGGTTACGATCTTATTGACGACAGGCCTGTCCCTGCTGACGCCGCTGATCTTCCGCCGGATGATCGACGTTGTGATCCCGAGCAAGAACATGAACGGCCTGTTCCTGCTCAGCCTGGCGCTGCTGCTGATCCCGGCGGTAACCGGGATGATCAACGTCGTCCAGCGGCGGTTGAATGCGACGGTGGGGGAGGGCGTGATCTACGATCTGCGCTCGGCGCTCTTTGCACGGCTGCAGCGCATGTCTCTGCGGTTCTTTACCAATACCAAGGTCGGGGAGCTGATGTCGCGGCTCAATAACGATGTGGTCGGCGCACAGAACGCCATCAGCAATACCCTGGTCGGCATCGTGACCAATGTGATCGAGACGATTGCTCTGCTGGTGGTCATGGTCCTGCTCAATTGGCAGCTGACGGTGGTCAGCGTGCTCATCCTGCCGTTGTTCATCCTGGGGGCCCGCAGGATCGGTACCGTCCTGCGCGACATTGCCCGCCAGGCGATGGAGATGAACGCGCAGATGAACGCTCACATGAACGAGACCCTCAACATCGGCGGCGCACTGCTCGTCAAGCTCTTTGGCCGCCAGCACGAGGAGGAAAAGCGCTTTCGGGAACGGGCAGCCAATGTGCGCGATATCGGTATCAGGCGGGCCGTGGTCGGCTCGACCCTTTTCGTCGTCTTTGGCATGGTCAGCGCGATCGGCACGGCGCTTGTCTACGGCCTGGGCGGCTACTTTGTCATCACCGATGTGTTTACCATTGGAACGATCGTCGCTTTCGGCTCCTACCTGACCCAGCTCTACGGTTCCCTGCAGGGGCTGGCGGGCGCGCCGGTGGAGTTCTCCACATCCATGGTCAGCTTTGAGCGCGTGTTCGAGGTCATCGACCTGCCCGAGGATATTGCAGAGAAGGAGGACGCCATCGTGCTGCGCGATGTACAGGGCGAGCTTGAGTTCGACAACGTCACCTTCAATTATCGCGTGGACGACTCCCGGCTGCTAAGCGAAGTCAAGCGCTATGGCAGCATGGAGAATGTCAAGGCAGTGATGTCGCTTGCGGATAAGGATCGTGGACAGAAGACGGGGGACGGTCCAAGGTCACCGGTCCCGGGAGAAAACGGCTCAGACTCAGTCGAAGCAGAATCCTCCTCCCAGGCGCGTGAGGTCGCTTTGGAGGGTGTCTCCTTCCTCGCCCGGCCCGGACAGCTGGTTGCGCTCGTCGGACCCTCAGGCGCGGGCAAGACGACGATGACCTATCTCATCCCACGCCTTTACGATCCCACCAGCGGGGTCATCCGCATCGACGGCCATAACCTGCGTGATGTCACGCTCGAGTCGCTCTCGTCCGCGATCGGCATGGTGACACAGGAGAACTATCTCTTCCACGACACGATTCGCACCAACCTGACGTATGCCAGGATCGATGCCACCCAGGCAGAGATCGAAGCCGCGACCCGGGCGGCCAACATCCACAGCTTCATCATGGAACTGCCCGATGGCTACGATACGATTGTCGGCGAGCGCGGTTATCGCTTGAGCGGCGGCGAAAAGCAGCGCATCGCCCTGGCCCGTGTCATCCTCAAGAACCCGCGCATCCTGGTCCTCGACGAAGCCACCAGCCATCTCGACAGCGAATCCGAAGCTCTGATCCAGGATGCGCTGAAACGTGTCATGGCCGGGCGCACCAGCATTGTCATCGCTCACCGTCTGTCGACCATTCTTGCAGCGGATCAGATCCTGGTCATGGACCGTGGCCAGATCGTGGAGAGAGGCACACACGAGGAGCTTACAGCCATGGGAGGCTTGTATTCGCAGCTGTATGAAACGCAGTTCAAGCGCGAGAGAGTCTAAAACAGATTTCCCGCCGGATGTTTCCAATGCAGGATACCCTGATCTGGCTTCATAATTTTGCTGTCCCCGGCACAAAACCGGGGACAGCATTTATCTCCATCTCTATTTTTCCAGCATCTTTTCTGCAATCAATTGAAAATCCTGCTCCCCGATCTCCACCATGCCGAAGCGGAAGGGAGCACCCCAGTGGGTTTTATCCTTGATGAAGTCCAGCGCGCCGATCAACGGCAGGATGGATATTTCCTGGCAGGAACGGTAGCCGACATTCCGCCGGAATGGAACGAACCCGCCACCCATCACGCCCTGATAAACGAGATCGTCCGCGATCTCGCCGAGGGCGGTGAAACGCTGGCATTTTGTTTCTTCGCCATAGATCTCTTTCGACGAGTAATACAGGATCCCGTCGCCCGCCTGCATCCGTTTCAAGGCGGAAGCTTTGCCGTGGTTGGCCTGCATAAAACTACCTTCCACGCCGCGCTGGACATGGTCACGGGAAGCCACGATAATCCAATACTTTTTGGGCCGCATAGAAGTTTCCTTTCCATCGAAAATAATAGGGTATTATCCGTGCAGCCTGGTGAACAATAGGATCACTGCGAATATGGCGGCGCAGCTGATCATTCCGGTCAGGAGGTTGGAATACCAGGTGTTGTACCAGGAATATTTCCTCGTTAAGTAGCGGACCAGGAAGGCCAGCAGTAGTCCGATCAACCCGGTGATGAACAGAAAAATTCCGGCCACATCATATCCTGATTTATGAAGCTGACCCAGATACCAGCCATAGGCCATCAAGAGAAGAGATGCAAGGCCAACTAGAAGAACATCGATCCATTTTGTACGCGGTTTTCTCATATCTGTTAAAACAATAAGGAAATTGGAAAGGTACGGTGGAAGACTTTATGGCATGAAGTCCCAAACATACGTTGGCTTGTCGGCCGCATAGGGATAATTGGGAGAGTCATAGGACGCTCCCACCTGGGAGCTTTCCGGCAGATAGACAAAAAGCATATCGCCCAGCTCAGCGGTGGACGGTACATCGAATCTAAGCCAGCCGTCCAGGCTTTGATCCGGAAAAATGACAGGGGTTAGGGTTGTGTAGTCCTTATATCCATCCCGGTGACCATAGGTAGGCTTCAGCTCGGTTGAGGCATACAGGACGCTGAAATTTTCCTCCGATGGGATTGCAGTCTCAACCTGACCGTTATTTTTTAATCCAATGTGCACCCATAAAAATTTGCCTCCGCTGGGTGGAAAGCGTGAGGATCCATAATCCGTTTCGTAAAATTCGGTGAACTGGGGTTGATCCACGGTCACCTGCAACGTGCCCCATGTAATGGAATTGCCCGGCGAGGAGGGAGTGGGCAGTATCAGCGTGGCAGTTGCAGTCGGCGAGGGAAAAGGGGTTGGCGTAATCCACCTCTGTTCGATGGTGGAACAGGCGGCGAGAAGGATGAATCCAATCACAAGAAAACAGGATGTTTTTTTCATGGAGGCCCTGGTATCTATTCTGATTCTAATACGCATGTGTTATATAGTAGTTTCAAATCTTTACTTTGCCGTATTCAGGTCCATGCATGAAAAATATATTTTCTATTCTGTTCATCTTTTTATCCTTCTGCCTGCTGCCCGCCTGCGGGAATCTTCACAGGGACCAGGCTGGCCCTCAAATTAGTGAAATTCAGACTTCCGGAAATGTTCTAGTCATTTCTGATTGCTCCGGTACGGCAGTCACGATCTCAGCCCGTGTCACAGATCCGTCGGGGGTGCGGAATGTCCAACTTTGGTATCGTACCGGCGACGATCCAAAGTTTTCCTTCGCAAATATGGAACTGGAACAGGATCTATACCGGATAACCTTGAATGGCCCGGACTTTTTGGGTCGACCGTATGGAGTTCTTGCGTTCTATATCACTGCCAGTGATAAGAGGGGAAATACGAGCGAGAGTGCAATAAACCAAAGTGTTCAATTTCTGCCCTGTGTAAACAATTAAATCGCCGTGTAACTTTTTCCTTGTTGACTTTCTTAAAATCGAACCTATAATATCTTATATATCTATTTATCAAGGAGGTGGGTAATTCAAGATAGAAACTGAAGCAACTCTCTGCTTTGAACGTACAGAATGACTGATCAAACATTTGCTCAATATACCAAAGGAGTTCGTATGAATCGCGCGGTTCGACTTATCAAGCAGTCCCGCTTTAGTCTGGGGATGCTTCTTTCTTTGATCCTGGCTTTAGCATTACCGGTTTCCTCCCTCGCAGCCACTATTTCGATCGGTACCGATCCATTCACGCAGGCCAACTGTAAGGCTTCGAATACAACCAACCATCATGCGAATGTGGAGCCGGACAGCTTCTCGAATGGCTCCACAATCGTGGCTGCCTATCAGGTGGGTCGTATCTATGATGGTGGCGCCTGCGCAACTGGCTTTTCCACCTCAACTGACAATGGCGCCACCTGGACCAGTGGTCTCGTGCCCGGTCTGACCAAGTATGCGGGTGGCGGCACATTTGACCGTGCCACCGACGCAGCGGTTGCTTATGATGCGAAGCACAATACCTGGATGATTTCTTCGCTCGTCCTGACCGAAGCGGGCGGCGTCAAGGGGGTGGGAATTTATACCAGCCTCTCGACGGACGGCAGTTTCACATGGGGCACCTCCGTGGCCATCCCGAATACGGCTGGCATGATCAGCCCCGACAAAAACTGGATTGTCTGCGACAACACGCCCACCAGCCCGTTCTATGGCAATTGCTATACCGAGTGGGATGATAACGGTGCGGGCAACCGCATGGAGATGAGCCGCTCGACCGACGGCGGCCTGACCTGGAGCGTCGCCGCGACAAACAGCGCCGGCATCATCGGCGGCCAGCCGGTCGTTGCTCCCAATGGTACGGTCATCGTACCGACTGCGAATGCCAATGAAACCGCGATCGGAGCCTACAACTCCACCGACGGTGGTGTCACCTGGAGTGCCGTCACCACCATTGCTACGGTCAAACACCATACGGTTGCCGGCAGCCTGCGCGAAGGACCACTGCCATCCGCTGAGGTTGACGGTGCTGGCACGGTTTATGTTGCCTGGGCGGATTGCCGTTTCCGTCGCAGCTGCAAGACGAACGATATTGTGTACGTTAAATCGACCAACGCCACGGGCACGACCTGGTCTGCTGTGACGCGCGCACCGATCGATGGGACCAACAGCGGTATCGATCACTTTATCCCGGGCATGGCTGTCAATAAGGCCACCTCCGGTGCCACAGCCCAGGTTGGCATCACCTATTACTATTACAACTCGGGCAGCACGGCGCTCAACGTTGGGTTTATCTCCTCGAACAACGGCGGCACGACCTGGAGCACGCCGACGACGGTTTCAACTGGAGCCACCTCTGTCTGGGCGGCAACAACCAGCCAGGGGCGCATGGTCGGCGATTATATCTCGACCTCTTATGGCTCGGATAACCTGGCGCACGGCGTCTTTGCTACAGTCACGGCGGGTTCGACCGGCACAGGCTGTTCCTCGGGCGCACTCGACAACTGTAATGAGCCTATCGCCACGTTTGTGAGCGGTTTGGCAGCTGGTGCACTCTCCGGTGCCAATGACCCGGTACTCTTCACAGGCAACGGCGGCGCGAACGCGCAGAGTCTTTGGAACATCGTGGATAATAACGGCATTCAGCACCGCGACTAGCTCTCGAAGCACACAGCAGTGATTGTGTTTTGGATAATGGTGAGGCCGGCAATTGCCGGCCTCATGCTTTCATCCACCCGCCTTTGCATGGAAAATGAATTTTTAGAAAAGTCCGGTGATCCTTTCACTCACTTCCCATAACTGCCGGGCCAGTTTTTCATCGTAGGATAAGGGGGAGGAAGAAACCGCTTTTCGTTTGACATAATACTTTCCAGTGACACCTTGCACCTCCGGCGAAGAGGCGAGGTAGACGGTGTTGTCAGCGCCCTGCTCGGGCGTCAGCGAGATGCGCTCCATCAACCATTTGAGTGGACCACCCAGGATGGAAAAATCGGTCTTGAAAATATCCGTTCCCACGCGGCCCGGGTGCAGGGCATTGGCGGTCACATTTTTCCCAGCCAGTCTCCGGGCAAGCTCATAGGTGAACAGGATGTTTGCCAGCTTCGAACGCCCATACGCCGAAAAGCCAAAATAGAAACGATCCAAGTTTAGGTCGTTGAGATCCAGCCCAGCATTTTCATGGGCATTGGAGGAAACGGTAACAATGCGCGCCGATGTGCTCCTATACAGCGAATCGAATAATAGATTGGTCAACAGGAACGGCGCCAGGTGGTTGACCAGCAGGGTTTTTTCAACACCGTAGACGGTCCGCTGGCGCTTGTTGAAATAGCCCCCGGCATTGTTGATCAAAACGTCAAGGTGGGAGAACTGTTCCTTGAACCGGCCGGCCAGACGCCTCACCTGTTCAAGATCGGCAAAATCCGCCACCAGTCCATGGACCGCTTCATTATTTGTCTGGCTGCGAATCTCTTTAACAACGTTTTCCAGCTTGGCAGGGTTTCTCCCCACCAGAACCATCTGATAGCCTTTTCCTGCCAGGATGGTCGCCGCTGCTTTGCCTATTCCGGATGTTGCCCCGGTGATCAAAAGGATTCTTTCTGAATTTTCCATCGCTAAACCCCTTGTGAAATGGGTGCTGGTGCAATCTTGATGAGCCACTGCTTTGGGCTGTTCTCCATAAGCTGCATGGTGTCTCCGTCCCGGCGCTCATCCATAACTTGACTTGTCGCCGATGACTTTCCAGCCGCGCTCGAGTGCCAAAGCTTTCAGTTTTTCTTCGGGATAGACAGCCACAGGATGAACGGCATGCTCGAGCAGAGGGATATCCAGGAGAGTGTCACCATATGCAAAATCAACGCGATCCACTTGCAGCCGGCGCAGCACCTGTTCGATCTTCTTTTCGCTGGCGGTGAGCTCTCCTGAAATCTGTACCCGTCCGTTCTTGTACTCTACGGGCGTACCGATCGTTTCCGCACCGATGCGGGCAGCGAATGGCTCGATCAGCGGTTCAATGACACTGCTGGCAATATAGACGTCTGCTCCGTGGGACTTGTGATCTCTAAGCCGGGAAATGACATCCTCGCGGCGATTCTTCCATAGATCATGTTCCACCGCCCATTCCCCGACAAGGCTCATCTTTTCCGGTGTGGCATTCTTTATCATGCCCAGGCTGTTGATCATTAAATCCTGTCCCCATTTTTGCCAGTCAATCATGCCGCGCTTGGCGAGCAGATATTTTGGCGTAATGGACAGCATATACAGCCGCGCCTGCATCCTGCTCTGGTTGTGCCGCACCCAGTCCACCAGTCCCAGGACCGGTGAGCCGGTGGTCAGGGTACCCATCATATCTGAAACGACGATCATTCTTCCTCCAACCCATAGAGTGATTCACGAGCCTTTAATGGTGGGTTTCTGGACAGCAGGAACTTAACTCTCCACGAATTCTTTAACGACCCGGTAGAACTTTTCCGGTTCTTCAACAAAGGCAAAATGGCCTGACTCTTCAAAGATCTCCAGCCGGGCATTCGGGATATGCCTGGCCATTTCCTGCGCCATGGCGACGTTGGTGATGAAATCATGGCGGCCCACAATGACCAGCGTGGGCACCGTGATCTTGTGCAGATGTGGCCGCAGATCCATTGTAGCGGCCTCCATATCGTTGAAGGTCCGCAAGGGCGCCACCCTGACCGGCAGGTCTTTTGTCCGTTGATGATAAGCCTCTGCAGGTGCGTTGAATTCTTTAAAGTAGAACTTCATCTCTTCCGCCCAGAGACGGGCCATATCCTCGTCTGTTTCGTACCTGCCATCCCATTCCGCTTTGAGGGCCTCGAACGATTTTTCAAACCAGGGCTCGTTCTTAAATTCCTGCACGGCAGCTTCGATGTCGCTGAGAAATTCCCCAAAATAGGCGGATGTATCGAACAGGATCAGCCTGGATAGGGAGTCGGGATGGGTGAAGGCAAACTGCTGGACCACCATGCCGCCGTGAGACCAGCCCATCACGATCGGTCTTTCCAATCCCCGATGGAGACGCAACGCTTCCACATCGCCGGCGTAGTCGGGCAGGAGGTAGGCGTCCCCGGCTGCAGGTCCGGAAAGGCCGGAGCCGCGCGGGTGGATGACGACCAGGGTCACGAAATCGTCGATTCCCGCAAAGTCATCCCAATCCCGGGCATCCATGCCGGGACCCCCGGAGTGGGCGATCATCACCGGTCCCGAGCCGCGGACGGTGTAATGGATCTTTACATGATTGAGAACTGCGTCGTATTCACCCGGCATGAGTTGCGTCATAGGCATCTCCGATCGATTTGAAGCATTATACACACAATAAAAAAGGCGGGTGGAAAATTCCACTCGCCTGATCATAATTCAAATAGTGGCTTTAGAAGCCGGTCGTGGCAAACCAGGCGCCACCCGGGCTGGTCACAAAGATGATCGGCGCAAGGCAGGGCTGAGGCAGGGTCACATCTGTCTCAATCTCGGCATTTCCTCCGCCTGAGGAGGCCGGCCCCGTTGTCGCCGGGAATGGATCGGTTTGAATATTGCTAAAACTGCCGTCGCTGTTCACGCAACTGACTGTAGCCCGGAAGGAGGGGATCGGATTCGAGCCTGCATTTGCCCCGGCCGCCAGGACAAGCCCCTGCACGCTGATCTCGAGATGACCATTTGCCCGCAGTTCGCCCGAAGCTTCACCGATCACCCAGGGCAGCCCTCCTCCATTGATGCCGCGCAGTGGAGCCTGGCTCTGGGTGGAGGTCAAACCGGCGGGGACGCCGACCATCGAGTTGAACTTCAAAACCTTTGGTCCTTTGGCGACCGCGTTGGTAACGGACGCTCCAAAGAACGTGCCTAGAAACAACATCACCGATACAGCAGCAAGCGAAAACCTTTTCATCGTCTCTCCTTTAATTCATGAATAAGATGATCCACCACGGACTTGCATTTAGTAATACGCTGCTGTGTTGCATTTTGGATTTCACTCGAAAAATTCGGTACAATGAAAGTGTGACCGATCTCAGCGACAGCGAATTAATGGCCCGCGTAGCGCGGGGGGATGAGCCTGC
>JBLMZU010000551.1:0-8442 GCA_050258995.1 Bacteroidota bacterium | reverse complement strand
CTAGCTTGACAATCCGCTCCGTTAAAGCCCCGCGTCCTGGACTGCCGTCTTATCGTCCCAGTCCGGGCCACAGGGCAACGACCTGTCCACGGCGAATGGGACAACGCACGCCAGTCAGTTTAACGCTGCCATTGACGCCCGCTTAACGCCTGCCCTGTATCCTGGGATCATGAATTCAATCTGTGAAGAATCCTCCGCTCCCTCTTACCGATCAGGAGATCCCTTATGAACAGTCATTCTCTACAGCTGCTGGCCGGCTTTGCCTCCAGCCTGATCTTTATCAGCAGCAATTTACCCATGTTGTTCAAGGCCTTCAAGACAAAGGATCTGAGCTCCTACAGCCTGGGACACCTGGCCCTGGGGAACCTGGGCAATGCCGTGTATTGGCTGTATGTGATCAGCCTGCCCATTGGCCCGGTCTGGTTCCTGCAGGCTTTTTTTACAACGGCCAGCGGGCTGATGCTCTTTTGTTACCTGCGCTATGAGAAGAAATGGTTCCACTTTTACGGCTGAACGACCGATGAGGAGCAAACCAGGCACGTGGAAGGAACAGCATCCTCCCCGGTCCCCGCAGCCGTTCAAAACAATCATATTTATCTCATTTAGCGGCAAAATTGCGTGCTATAGTGTTCTTATTATCCGTTCAGGGTTCCCCAAAAAAGGAGTTTAACATGTCAGTCGAACAGGTGGCTCGTGATTTTGTTTCCCACATGAATGATGCAGAAAGGATGAAATCAATGGTGACGGCCGACGCCATGGCAAGTGGTGGTGTGCTGCCGCACCCCATCCCGGTGATGGAAGCCATGAAAGTCATGGCCGGGTTAACAACTGCCTTCCCCGATCTAAAGTTCGATGTCCAGCAGGTGAAAGTGAATGGCAACCAGGCTACCGTGCACGCGCTGTGGAGCGGTAAAAATACCGGGCCGCTGAATCTCCCCATGCCCGGGATGCCGATGATCCCGGTCACCGGCAAGCACGTATCGGTCAAGGATACCTATATCCTCACCGTGGAGGGGGACAAGGTCTCACATATGCAGGTCGATTCGCCTCCCGATGGCGGGATCCCGGCCGCGCTGGCACAGTTGGGTGTCAACATGCCGAATATGTAGTAACGATCCACGTCGGATCCGTGTGGTTTGAAAAGTAACGCCAGGCCCGCCTGGCGTTTTTGATTCCAGGAATTCCGCCTCCCTGTATTGTCACCTCAGCTCGCATTGTAAAAGTGCGACACTTTTTTGGGGTGCAGTGCGCGCATAGTAAAATGGATTTCTATGTCCGCCGGCAAATCTTCCGTGCAAAGCGTCAGGCTTACGGGGTCCAGGTTGAGAGCCGTGCGCGCCCTGTGGCTCGGCATGGCTGCCTTCACGGCCTTCCTTTTCATTGCGGGCATCCGGCCCTCGTTCGAGACCGGTTTGCGCCTGCTGCCTGAATCGCAGGCTGCGCTCCGGGCGGCCAGTCTTCCCCTTACGTTCCCTGCCTACATCCTGGTCATCATGGACAGCATCACCCTGCTCACTTTCGGGGTCATCGCGCTGATCCTCGTCTGGCAGCGCGGGGATGAGCTGGCGACCCTGGTGGTAGCCTCCATGCTGCTGTTCACCGGCGCCCTGTACACGGGCCCGACCGCCAACGCCAACCTGCCGCCCCTGGTGCTTGCCATCCTGCCGGGCCTGGCAGAATGCATGCAGGTCTGGTTCGTCTATCTCTTCCCGGATGGAAAACCGTTCCCGCGCTGGATGTGGTGGATCCTGATCCCGCTTCCGATCTGGCGCATCGGCATCTGGTTGGTGGACTACATCCCGAACTACAAAGCGGAGTTCCACACGGCGGAGAGTTACGGTCACACCACCCAGCAGGCCTGGGATATCGGGCTTTTCCTGCTCCTGCTTACAGGAGGGATTGCGGCGCAGGTGGTTCGCTATCGCAGGCTCTCCACCCCCGTGCAGAAACAGCAGACCAAGTGGGTGGTGTACGGCATGATCGTCACAGTGCTGTTCGTCGGCACGTACGTGGTGGTGTTCAATGTGCTTGGCTATGGGAGAGACCCGTCCCTGGTGGTTTCGCTCATCGCCCGCGTCCTGCGGCAGCTCTCGCTGATGATCGTGCCGGCGACGATGGCGATCGCGGTGCTGCGCTATCGCCTGTGGGACATTGACTTTGCGATCAACCGCTCGCTCGTCTACGGTTCATTGACGCTCATTCTGCTGACCCTATTTGCCCTGAGCCTGCGCGCCATTTCGGCGCTTGCCCAGGATTTCAGAGCAAGTCCCTTCATCGCCATCCTGTTCTCGATGGTCATATTTGGGTTCCTCTTTCAACCTCTCAACCGGGGGCTGCAGAAGTTCGTCGATCGCCGGTTCTATCATATCCATATCGACTATCAAAAAGCGGGACGCTCCGCCCTGCCCCCGCTCGATCCATCCACGTTTCCCAGTGCGCATTTCCATGAATATATGGACCTGGAGGTCACCGGGCGGGGCGGCATGGCCGAGGTCTACAAGGCGACGCACCCGACGCTGAAACGGGTTGTGGCGATCAAGCTCATGCGCGAAGCGATCCAGGACGATCCGGTGCTGCGTATTTACTTCGAGCGTGAATCGCGCGTCCTGCTCAATCTGGATCATCCAAACGTCATCAAGGTCCTCGATACCGGCCTCGTGGACAACCGCCCATACATGGTGATGGAATTCATCCAGGGGGATGCGCTCGGCGATCTGCTGAAAAAAGGGAGGCTCGATCTCGAGACCGCGCTGCAGTTCCTCGAGCCGATCGGCGCGGCACTGGACTATTTACATGCGAATAGCATCGTTCACCGGGATGTAAAGCCGGGCAATATCATGCTCGATCAGGCTGGCAGGCAGGTCCGTCCTGTCCTCACGGATTTCGGTCTTGCCAAGGTCCTGGATGATTCGTCCCTGCTCTCGCAGAGCGCGGTGGCAGGCACGTTTGCCTACATTTCCCCCGAACAGATCGAAGCCCGCAAGGATATTGACGGCCGGGCAGACATTTACGCGCTGGGGGTGATGACCTATCAGATGCTGACCGGGGAGCTGCCCTTCCAACATGAACAGCAGGGGGCGCTGTTGATCGCCCACATGCTGCACCCGCCGCCCGATGCCTGCGAAAAAGCACCCGACCTGCCGGAGCACGCAGGCAGGGCGATCCAAAAGGCCATGTCCAAAAAACCTTCCGAGCGCTTTGCAACGGCAACGGAGTTTGTGAGCGCGCTGGAGGGTCAATAGATTGCATCGAAGTTTTTTATAACAGACCTGAAGAATCACCCATCATTCAAACCGATACAGCTCCGGCCGCAGCTCCTTGGCCAGGAAGTTGGGATGCCCCCGCCTGTCCTCGAGGATCGCCGGGTCCAATGTACGGACCACCATCGACTCGTCGTTGCCTTCCGTGTCGACGAATTCGATCACAGTTCCCCACGGGTCGATGATCCCCGCCCAACCGGGAAACTTCCTGCCATTGGGTTCCATTTCGCTGGGCGGCCGGTCGCCGGCGCTATTGCAGACCACCTCGAAATATCCGTTTGTCCAGGCTGACTTGAGCAGCGACATGCCGTGGATCGTATCCTGTAGATAGCGGCTGCGCGGCACGTTGTAATAGCCGAACGGCATCAGGAGAATCTCGGCGCCTTTAAAGTAAAGAGTACGCGTCATCTCGTCGAAGAACGAATCCCGGCAGACCGTGATGCCCACTCTGGCCTTGCCGATATTGAAGACCTCGATCCCGTTCCCACAGCCCCAGGTGGGCTGTTCCTGTGCCGGGGTATGGACCTTGCGCTGTTTGCCAACGATCCCCTGCCCACCGACAATCACATGTGTGCAATAACGATGCTCCCCTTCGCGCTCGATCAATCCAAAGGCGATGTGCATCTGGTAACGCTCCGCCAGCTTGATGACCCTCTCCGTGGAAGGTCCCGGCACCGGCTCGGCGATCCGTTCCACACAGGGATCGAGAAGATAGCCGCTTACATTTAATTCAGGAAAGAGCGCCAGCTCCGTCCCCTGCCCTGCAGCACGTTGGATCCAATTCTCCATATTCTGGATGGCAGCCTCCGGTTGGCCTGCCAGGTTGCGGGTTGAAATGGCGGCAGCAATGAGTTGTTCCATCTGTCCTCCTTGATACGAAAGATTTACTACCTGTCCTTACGGTCTGGATGGCAGGCAAATCATCTCATAGGCTCATCGATTTTCCCCTGTCTGAGTGGATGGTTTTCCGGAGAGAGAGAAATACACTTCCTATGGAGGACCGGACTCTACTTTATTTTGCTGCTTCAGGCAGGTAGGTTCTCAATTCCTCCAGAAAGGCAACGATCGTCCTGTTTACGTCGACGAGAAAGGCATCGTCGATACGCCCCACTTCCAGGCCGGTGTGGTTGACCGCGCCATCTCGCAGCAGTTGTATCTGTAACAATTCTTCCCAGGCCGGCCAGGGACTGGGAAACTGTAGCCATAATTTCTCTTCGAAAAATCTTTTAGCTTGTTCGATTGTAAATCGGTCCGATTGTTCGACCTCGGAGGAGATATTCTCCTGCCCGGCGGCGATCTGGCAGATCTCGAGCAGCCAGTCCTCCAGGAACGACATCTGCATGATCAGGAAGGCGGGCAACAGCTTGCTGGGGAAGGCCACCATCGCTCCGATCTCGTTCTCAATCGCGATCCGCTCGTCCGCCGGAACCTGGTACATCTTCCGTTCCTCGGCGATCCTGTCAACCATCTCTTCCGCGGTCGTGGATGCCCCTTCATACAGGGAGATAATAAAATCACTGGCATGGGTAAAGGTCAGGATGGCGCGTTTGAATGTTTCGCTGAGTTCAGACATTGTTCTTCCTACGAAAATCCATGTTTCGTCCTTTCAGCAATTTTTTAGCGACAACGCCATAGTCAGAAACTGAATCTGCAATTGTAGCCAGGGTGACTTCAAGTATATCTGGTGTTACTGCCAATGTTTCGTTGGCCTTTTCCCTCTTTCCCAACCAGGGGAACCCCTTGTCATCCAGCAGGAGAAAATCGATGAACCCGTTTCTGTGCTTCTCGAAATTTTCCCCCAGCTCATTCATATAGTGCTCGGTGATCTTGACATTGTTCTCCAGGACGATATTGGCCCGGCGGCTGGCATACTCGAAGAACCGCCTGCCGGTTCCTTGAGAAGGTCATTGATCTTGATCCGTGCGCGTGCTTCTTTGCTTATGGCAATTTCCTGGCGAGGTATTCCCCACTTCCTGGGCCCAAGCACACATGAAAAACCAAAAATGGACAAACTACTCCGATAAACGAGAGCAAATGGTAAGGTGGTCTAAACTTTTATCATGACGATCAATCGTGATATTCATATCAGGATTTTGCTGACAAATTCATTTCATTCACCGTTCCGCGTGAGAGGTGACCATCACGCTTGGAGTGGGGGTCGCAACTCCTCGACGAGCGATTGCTTCCATTCCCGTTCAGGCCATTGATTTCATGACAAATAGCAGTTGTCCCGGCATTCTCAAATTGCTACAATCAATGATGAAAGTTGGGGCCGTGTTTCGTTAGGGATGGAGGTCTTTATGAAAATCGAAAAACGATGGTCCTTATTTGTTTTGCTGTGCCTTTTGACTGCCAATTTGAGCCCGGTTCAAATTGTAAAGGCTGCCCCGAGTGGCTGTTCTGTAATCTATACCGGTACTGACTGGGTGATCGATACATGCACCACAGATCCTAATATTTCCACTCCAATGCAGGTTCTACTGAACGGGGTTTCCAAAGGGAATGCGGCAGTGATGCGTGTCTATCACAAATCGCAAAATGACCCCGGAACACCGCAGGTGATGGTCATTTATGCATCAGGATACATACGGTTAAAACAAAATGCCAATCCCACTTCTGCCATTCCCTTCGGTACCTCTTTTATCCTAGGACCTGCTTACGGGACGTACAATAATCCTCAACTTAACCGTCTCGAGGTGGATACAGCCCTGCTGCCGAATGCGCCACTGCGCATGCGTGCGGCGGGGACAAATCATGATTTTGCGGTGGCATATGAGATGACGCTGCCTCCTCCTGAGGATCGTCAGACACGCCTGCATGTGAGCCAGACCTACACAGCCGTGAATGCCGTCAGTATTGATCCAACGCGCAAGGCCGAACGACAGGGATTCAAGCTCGTTCAAGCCTCGTCAATGTATATCAACGAAGGCGGTTCTTGTGTTGGAGGATATACAGATTGCCATGATAGCAATGGAGTCCGGTTTATTGGTAGCAATCTGGCACGGCACCAGGCCGCATTTGCCGGGCTCATGCAACCTGCCTTTATATTTGGTTCTCCGACCCCACTTGGCAGCACCTGGATCGATGTCCTTCACACGGACGATCAGAGCTGGCATAGTGCAACGGGAGCAGGCACAAGTGGTAACACACCCAACGTGCGGATTGCGCTCGATAGCTTGCCGCCTTCTCATACCATCACGCCTCAGGGCTGGATCAGTCCAACCACGGATCCTAATCAGGATAATGTCGGTGTATGGTTGCATGATGACGGTCCGGCATCCACGTCATGGCTGAAAAATCAAAGCGATCAAATCGGCTACTGGCTGATCGCTCAGGATAATCCGCCGGACCCGTGGGCGGACCTGGGTCTACGCACAGGATCCACGTTTCTTGATTTCGAAGGAACCTATTCCTGTTTCCCCGTCAAAGATGCTGCTCAATCCACCACCGCCGCGGTATCCGCCATCAATGGTTTTACAGATAAGGCGGTTCAACTAAACTACAATCTGGGTAGCAACAATAACAACTGGGCACAGATTCGCTGCAATTTCAACCCGCCTCTCAACCTCTCTGCGTATGACCATCTCCGTTTCGAATGGCGCGGTGATCCTGCTGCCGGGAATTCGATGCAGGTAGGATTGATCAATCCCGCTGCCGGTGGGGAATACATCTTTGCCCGCGGCTATCATCACGCCTCCCAGCGAGGCTGGTGGGGGCAGATGGTGGTCCCATTCAGTTTCTTAAGTGGATGGACGCCGGGCACCCAATTTGACCCCTCTCACGTAAGCGCTATTTTCATCTCTGTTGTCAAAGATGGTCCGGATGATAATGGTGGCTCAGGGAGCATCGCCCTTGATAACCTGGGTGCCAACAATCTCGGCTCACGGACAGTTCCTGCCGCCTTTGATGCGGTTGATGCAAATGCAATTGTGGCGCAGGCTGCAGCCAACTGGATCGCATCCCAACAGCAGCCCACGGGCCTGGTCAAATCCTGGCAGGAAGAATCATCCTGCGTCGCTCATACGTATGATCAAGCGCTGGCTCTTATTGTGTTTGCCAGCCAGGGGATGTGGCCTCAGGCAGATGCTCTCGTAAACGGGCTGGCAGCCGTACAAAATGCCGATGGGTCCTGGTTCAAAAGCCGAAATTGCATAAATTTATCACCGCTGGACAGCAACAAATGGGAAGGGGATACTGCCTGGATGATTTATGCCCTGGGCCGCTATCTGGCCCTGGGTGGCACTTCTTTGCAGGCTTTAACCGCACAACAGAAAGGGGCAGGCTGGCTGGCAACGCGCGTAAATCCTTCTGATGGTTGCCTGGTGATCGATCATACAGAAGGCACGATTGACGCCTGGTGGGGATTCCAATCTGCAGGACCGAGTTACGCGCATGAGGAGGAACAGATCAGAAGCTGCCTTCTTACTTATTACTGGGACAATGGGATGGGACGCTTCAAGGGCGGTCGAAATTGGTGGCAGCCTTATCTGGATAATCAAACCTGGGGAGCCGCTTTCTTGAAAGCAATTGGAGAAAGTGATAAAGCTCAGCGGGCGCTCAGCTATGCTCGAGGTACACTGCGGGCGCCTGCGCAGGGAGGGCAGCTTTTCGGCTTCGATGGCCAGGCGGGTCCATGGTCGGTTTGGAATGAAGGCACAGCCCAGTATGTTGCCGTGGGTGGAAGTGGCGCGAGCGACTTGCTGCAGGAGCTTTTGGCACAGCAGCGATGGGACGGTGCGATGCCCAGCTCGCCGGATGAGTTCAATGGCGGCGGCGTATGGACCACCCGTTGGCATGGTGTCGCGCCAACTGCCTGGCTGTATAACGTTCTGTGTGGAGAACCTTTCCACCCTGGTACTCAGGCACGCTGCTCCGTACGTCGCCCGCCCACTCCGTGGTGGGGGGGCGTTTCGGTGAGTTCGAACAAGAATATCGTCGCAGTCGGCCGCCCGCACATCGGGGCGGAAGTCGCCTCCTATGACGGCTTTGCCCAGGGCAGCCTCTCCGCCTATGTGCCCATGCTGTTCAGGAAAGCCTATGGCACCTATAACTCAGCATTGTACGTGCAGAACGTGCATGCCTCCAACCTGGCAACCGTTACGATCAAGTACTACGACAGTGAGGGGATCCTGCAGTGCACGAAGAACGATACGATCCCGGCGCTGTCCTCCAAGGGCTACTG
>JBLMZU010000550.1:0-7398 GCA_050258995.1 Bacteroidota bacterium | reverse complement strand
CCGGAACCCGCCTGCCTGCCAAACCCGGTCAGCCCCGTCCTGCCGCACCGGCCCGTGCTTCGGGCTGGCTGATCTGGTTCGTCGCAGGATTTTCAGCGTTGAGTCTGGTTCTTAATCTTGTGACCCCCAGTGCAGGCGAGCGGCCTATCTGGGCGCCGGTTGCACTTGTTCTGCTGGCGAGCAGTGCAGTCGTCGCATTCAGCGGACCCTCGAGGAAGCTTTCGTAATGCTGCCTCGCAGCATACGGATGGAGAAGTGATGAAAGCGATCCTTGCCTTCATCGACGGCACGATCTGTGATACACGGGACAGGAAATGAAGGAGAAGTTCGACTTTCTGGCCGGCATCGGCGACCGCTGGGACGATAATGAGCTGCATGCGGAGATCGGCTGTTTGAGCATCATCCTGCACGAGTATGCCGGGAAGTGGGAAACGATCGCTCCTCGCATCGACGTCTGGCACCGAAAACAGAAGATCGAAACAAACCGGGTCCGTCTCACCGGGAAGGTGGAAGGTCTTGCCCTGGTATGCCCCTTGCTTCTTTCCCAATATGGCGAGCAGTTGTGGGAGGTATACTTCCATTCTGTTTTGGAAATGGCGGAAGGCTCACGAGAGGCAAGGCCGGCCGAAGACCTGGCCTCCTTTGCCCAGCATGGCCTTGACCCCACCGACTTGCGAGATGCAGCCCGCTGGGATGAGCTGTTGCGGGAGGAAGACGGGGAGAATAATTCTGTGTACGGTCTGCAGAGTTTCGAGGTGGTGGAAGCCAGCCGGTTTCGTTACGTGCACAAAGTGACTTCCTGTCTGTATGCCGAATTGTGGAAAAAACAGGGACGCCCGGATATTGGATACCAAATCCACTGCCGCACGGATCAGGCCTGGTGGAACAGGCCGGCCTGGAACCCGGATGTCCGGTTCGAACAGCCGAAGACCCTCATGCAGGGGGACGATTGCTGTGTATTTATACAAACGCTTCAAAGGAAAGGATAATCCGTTTTTATGGTGGAGCTTCTCTTTGGCAAATCCAAGTGGGAGATGTGGGATGATCCGGTAAAGGATTTTCTGCAGCGGGCGAAGGCTGATGGTTTTCAAGCTGCCGAGATCTACCTGGGTTCCCTGCAGGAATCACCGCAGGAGATTGCAGACCTGCATGCCTCCTTTGGGCTGGAACTGGTCGGGCAGATCCTGACGCAGGGCCAGACCTGCCAGGATCACATCCGCAGCCTGGAGTCCCAGGTCGAGTTTGCATCCGGGTGCAACGTCCAATTCATCAATGCACATGCCGGGCGGAACATCTTCAGCTTTGAGGAGAACGCCGCGATCTTCCAGCGTATCGTTCAATTGAGTGAGAGCAGCGGTGTTCCCATCTCGTGGAAACCCATCGCGGCCGTCCTACTTATTCGGCGATCGAGACCTGCAAATACCTGCAGGCTGTCCCCGGTCTGCGGCTTACCGCCGACTTTTCGCATTGGATGGTGGTCCATGAATCGGACCTGGCGGACCAGCCGGGAAACCTCGAGCTGGCCATCTCGCACACCGGGTATATCCATGCCCGCGTGGGCTATGCAGAGGGACCGCAGATCCCCGACCCGCGCGCGCCCGAATGGCAGCAGGCTGTGAATTCACATTTGAAGCTCTGGCAGGCGGTCGTCGACCGGTTCAAGCAGGAGGGAAGGGACCGCCTGTACGTCATGCCTGAATTTGGTCCACCGGCTTACATGCATACAATGCCGTTTACAAATCAACCGGTTGGCGATGTCTGGGAGCAGAACGTATATATGAGGGATCTGCTCTTGCAGTCACTCAAACCTTAAGCCCGAAAAATGAAACGATTATTCCTCTTCCCATTCCTGATCGTGATCCTGGCCCAGGCTGCCTGTTCGCTTGGGATGACGCCTCCGGCCCCGGCTGTCACGGTCCCAGCCGGGGACCAGCCTGCTGCGGTCCCCTCTGCATCCGCCCAGCAACCTGCTGTCCAGGGAGGAACGGCACTGACCGGCACGACCTGGATGTGGATCGGGTTCACCGGGCCCAACGACCAGGTGGTTGTCGAATCGCCCGCCAAATACTCCCTGGCCTTCCAGCCGGACGGCAGTGTAAACATTACGGCCGACTGTAATAGTGGAAGCGGCACTTATCAAACCACCGGCCCGTCCCTGCAAGTTCAGGTGGGAGCGGTGACCAGGGCGATGTGCCCGGCCGGCTCGCGCAGCGACGAGTTCCTCCAATATCTGGGGAGCGCTGCAAGTTACTCCTTCCAGGAGGGCAACCTCTACATCGACCTGGCTTCGGAGGGTGGCACGCTGGTCTTCGCCCCGTCCACGGCCGTGACGGCCAACAACAGTGGCGCCACGAGCAATGCCATCCTGGCCAACCCGTGGCAATGGACTTCGTTCGCCAGCCCTGTGCAGCAGTATGATGTGGAAAACCCCGGGAATTACCAGCTGACCTTCCATGACAACGGCACCGTGGATATCAAGGCTGACTGCAATACCGTCAGCGGCACCTATAACATGGACGCCAGCCGGATCGCGATTGCCATCGGTCCAACAACGCTCTCTGCCTGCCCGCCCGGCTCGCGCAGCGATGAGTTCCTCAAATACCTGGGCAGCGCGGCCCTCTACTTCTTCCAGCCCGGCGAGCTCTTCATCGACCTGCAGGCGGATGGCGGCACCATGCACTTCGCTCCGGTCGTCACCGGCAATTGATCGCCTCTCTGTTGACCGTTGATCTCCAATCGGCCCACAGCTTGGTCCCAGGCAGGCGGGCGGTGTGGCCTCAAAAGGTAGGCTCGACAAAACAGGAGCTTTCGCATGACCCGTATCATCACCTACTCCCTCAAACCGGATACTTCCAGCGCCGATGAGTATCAGCAGGCGATCTCTGTCTTTGCCGACTCGTGGCTTGCCTGCACAATGCCGGGTCTGCGCGACCTGATCGGCGGGTTCCGCGCCTACCGCCAATCCCGCGGCGAAGCGGACCGTTCAGAGGCCGAATGCGCCTTCGAGCTGCTTGCCCTGGGCGTGCTCCTGCGCGAGCACGGCGACGATGCAGTTCGCCTGCCGGGCTGGGTCGGGCGCATGCTGGCCCGCCTCGTGGATCTTCAGAACCGCGTCCCTCAGGGGGAGCAGCTCATCAAGAGGCTGCGCGGCTGGCTTGGCTGGATCACAGGCCGGCGGACGCGCCGCAAAAACAGCGCCGACCTCGGGCAGTTGCTTGCCTGGCTGGAGGCAGACGGGGAGACCATAAAACAGGAACGGCTCGGGCAGTGGCATGCCTATCTCCAAAGCAAAGGGACAACCTTCTCCCAATCCATCATCTCCCAATGTACGCAACTTGCCGATGCGTTTGCCAGTTCCAGCCTCTCAGCGCTTGGAAAGTATACCGAGAACGTGGAACGCTTCCGCGCCGACGCGACCTCCAAAAAACGGCGCCGCTACGACGCGCGCCTGCTGCTGCGGACCCGCCTGGAATATCACCTCGGCATGTTGGGCACAGAGCTTCTCAACCGGGCCTACCGGGAACGCTTCCTGGCGACCGGGCACAAAATGGTCATCCTCCCGCCCTGCATGTGCGCCCCCGCCGAGAAGTGCAAGGCAGTCGAGACGCCTCTGGGCGCCAGATGCCAGGCCTGCACGCCGGGCTGTCGCGTCAACCAGATTACGAAGCTGGGGGAGAAGCGTGGGTTCGGTGTGACCATGATTCCCGACGATGTGAAGGTCTTTGACAGGGGAAATGGTGCCAGGCCCATCGGCCTGGTCGGGGTTTCGTGCGCTCTCACCAACTGGAACGGCGGCTGGCAGGCCGGCGCGCTGGGCATTCCCGCCCAGGGTTTGCTGCTGGATTACGCCGGCTGCAAATTCCACTGGGACAAGACGGGCATCCCAACCGATGCGAACTTGAAGAGACTGCAAGAGATCCTGGACGTTTGAGAAATAATTTTACATTTCGTCAACGGCTGTCAGCGCCAGCTTAAGCGCCTCGCTCAGGGAGAGCTTCTGCCCCTGTGCAAAGGCAGACTTGACGGAGAGATCGTCCAGGATCTTGTGGGCCTGGTCCATCACGCGGTCTGAATCGCGCAGGAAGAACCGGTCGAGGTGTTCGTCCACTTCCTGGAGATAGGCATGGGTTGCTCCGAACACATGTATGGCAATCCGGGGCGCCAGGTGGATGAAGATGTTCGAAAAGATCAGCAGCGTATTGCCGATGGTATAGCGCCGGTCCGTCAATTCCCCGGCAATGGATAGGCTTCGCCTGAGATCGTTCCTGGCCACCCCGCGATCCCCCTGCAGGAACTCGACCTCCGACAGCAGGGCCAGCCGGTATCCAATATCGTGTTTACTTCCGGTTTCCTCCGCAATCCGCAGCGCTTGTTCAATATGGGCACGGGCGGTCGCGAGATCGCCCTGCTCCCGGGCCAGGACTCCCAGGTTCGTGATGGCCAGGGATTGCCGGTCCCGGTCGCCCAGGAATTCACTTTGGTCTTTTACTCTTTCATACAGGACCCGGGCATGCGAAAAGTCCCTGTTCAGGTGCGCCATGACAGCCTGGTAATACAGGACCTTGCCGGTCTGATACCCAAGCTGCTCATACAGCATCTCACATTCCCGCAGGCAGCTTTCCGCCTTTTCAACCTGCTGACTGGTCCATGCCCGGGTGGCCTGGTTGAACAACACCTTGGCGAGATGCAGCCGCTCTCCCGCCCGGCGGGCCAGCCAAAGGTTTTGCTCATCCCGGGCATCGCGCGCCATCTCACCGCGTTGTACCAGGATGTAGGTCAGTGAGCGAAAGGCGCAGGCCTCCCAATACGGTTCTCCCAGGTCATGGAAATCGGCCAGGCTCTGCTCGAAGAAGTGCAGCGCATTTTGATTGTCCTCCCGGCCCTGGTACACCAGGCCCATATAGAACCGGGCGATGGCGGCATCCCGCCGGTCGGTTTCCTCGCTGCAAAGGCGCAGCGCCTCCCAGGCCGATGCCTCCATCCGGTAAAGGTTTCCCAAATGGTCGGCCAGGTCGGCATCCACGCAGAGCGCCCGGAGGCGGGCCGCTTTCTCACCCGGATCGTCCAGCCCGGCCGGGGAAGGCTTTTCCAGTGCACCTTCCAGCCACCAGGAGCCTTCCTTCCAGTACCCACGGATCAGCCAGTAGCGTCCCAGCGCGGTACACACGCGCAAGGCAGGCGCAGGGGTCTCCATACCCAGCGACCAGACCAGGGCAGCGCGTACATTTTCATAATCGACGTCTAGGCGCTCCAGCCATTCCAGTTGCTCTAGGCGGACCAGGTGCCCGGCGGCCTGTTCGGCCAGGTCCAGGAAGGTGGCCAGGTGCCTGTCGCTCAGCCGATCCAGCTCTCCAGCTTCCACCAGCTTTTCATAAGCATACTGGCGCATGGTCTCGAGCATGTGGTAACGGAGCTCGCCATGGACCTCCTCGGTCTGGATCATGGATTTGTTGATCAGCTGCTCGAGCAGATGCAGGATATCGCTGCCCGGCTCCAGGCCGTCACAGACTGCTTCTGCCGCCTGGAGCGACCAGCTGCGGACAAAGATGGCCAGCCTGCGAAAGAGGGCCTGTTCCGCCTCCGGGAGCAGGTTGTAGCTCCAGTCGATGGCCGCCCGCAGGGTCTGGTGACGCTCCATGACAGTCCGGCTGCCGCCGGTGAGCAGACGAAAGCGGTCGTCGAGCCGCTGTTCGATCTGCTCCGGGCTGAGCACCCGGATCTTGGAGGCAGCCAGCTCGATGGCCAGCGGGATGCCGTCCAGGTGCCGGCAGATCTGGGCGATCGCCGCCGCGTTCCTGTCGGTCACGAGGAACGATGGCAGGGCGGATTTGGCCCGGTCAATAAACAGCCGGGCCGCCTCGGCCTGGTGCAGGACCTGTGCAGAGAAGGATTTGTCCATGGCAGGCAATGCAAGCGGCGGGAGCGGATAGGTGATCTCGCCGCCGATGTTCAGGGCTTCGCGGCTGCTGGCGAGCAGCCGGACATGGGCGGCCGCGCGCAGGATGCTGTCTGCCAATTGCGCGCAGGCAGCCACCAGGTGCTCGCAATTATCGAGCAGGATCAACATTTTCCGGTTACGCAAATAATCGCACAGCATCTCGATCACCGGGCGGCGGGGCTCGTCCCGCAGACCGATGGCGGCCGCAGTGGCGCGCGCGACCAAC
Source organism: Bacteroidota bacterium (assembly GCA_050258995.1). Classification (GTDB taxonomy): domain Bacteria; phylum Chloroflexota; class Anaerolineae; order Anaerolineales; family Villigracilaceae; genus Defluviilinea. The sequence continues at coordinate 1,234 of JBLMZU010000550.1, read as the reverse complement.
AGAGGATCGTGGATCGAGGCCAGTTCGACCATCCAAACGCCATCCGGAAAGGCGCTGCCTGCCGCCTGGGCGACCTGGATGGAGAAGCGGGTCTTGCCGATCCCACCCGGGCCCATGAGGGTCAAAAGCTGATGCCGGCCGAGCAGAGTCGTGACCTCCTCCAGCTCCTTTTCCCGCCCGATGAAGCTGGTGAGAATGTTGGGGAGGTTGGTCGTTGGAGGATTGGGGGCTGGTAGATTGGTGGCTGGTGAATTGGCGGCAGGGAGAGGCGAAAGGCCGCGGGCGTAGCGGATCCATGTCTCCTGCAGGTCGTCGGGGATCTCCAGCCTGGTCAGGATCATGCGTGCCAGCTCTTTGGATGGCTTCAGAGCACCCGATTCGATCCGCCGCAGGGTGACCCGCGCACAACCAACCTCATCCGCAAAAGCCTGCTGCGTGAGGTCGAGCATGCGGCGGCGCGTACGCAGCCATTCTCCAAATTGGATTGCGTCCATTTCATCCACGCTCATCGGCACCTGTGAAGGGTGCAAACTGCGACTGGGAGTGCGTTGACCACCCGAATGTCCAAATGACTTGTATCACATTTTATATCCATTTTGGCATTATGTGAAATGGATGTTGCTGGTCTAATTCAGCCTATGCCTAAAGAAAGGAGGCTGCTATGAATAACGGTTGGTACAACGAACGACTGGTGCAACTCAAGTATCAGGAAGTGGGGCAGGAGATCGATCAGATCCGGTTGCTCCGTGATGCCGGGTTGTCCGATGGAGCTCGACTGGTTCGTCTGGGAAGGAAGGTGTCCGGTTGGATGCTTGCCCTGGCGATCGGGATGACAACCTGGTTTATTCACAAGCCGGCCTCCTTCAAGCCGGCCCATAAGAAGACGATCTAGATAACGCTGCAAGCTACTTCTCCTCGCGGAAGGACGACCAGGTGGGGGCAAACGCCTGGTCGTTCGTCCAATTTAAGAATGCTGCCTCCCTGTAACAGGGGAGGCGCATTGATTCTACGGGACCTGCCTTGCAATTCAGTCGTTTTTTGCCTCTCAAAGCCGGTGATGCATGCAGGGGGCATTATGGGTATAATCTCCAAACCGCCTGTGATATATACAATATATTGTTTCAGATCAATAAGGAGATTATATGTTGCAACATCGATCGATCAAGATCACGTTTTTTGCGCTGCTGCTGGTTGCGCTCATGCTAAGTACGGTGAGCGCGGCGCCCATTGCCAG
>JBLMZU010000549.1:0-7278 GCA_050258995.1 Bacteroidota bacterium | reverse complement strand
TGTTCTTGAACAGCATGGGTACATAGGAATTGTTGCTTCCAGCGCTGAATCCGTCGTAACTGGCGATTTGAGTTCCAATGTGAGGACGACCCACGGCCACGATGTTTTGGTTGGAAGTCACCGTTACGCTGCCGACCCAGCCAACCGGCAGTGCCGGGGAGCATGCAACTGTGGGCAGCCAGTAGCCCTTGGATGCCAGCGGAGAGATGGTGTCATTCACCGTGCAGTTAAGTGTGCCGTCGGAGTTGTAATACTTGATGGTGATACTGGCCGGGCTGCCGGCATTGACGTTCTGCACATAGAAGGCGGCGTTATAGGTGCCGCCATAGGAATTGTTAAAAAGCATGGGGATGTACATCGAGGTGCCGCCGGCTGCGAATCCGTTATAGGCCGTGATTTCGGCCCCGATGTGCGGACGGCCGACCGCCACGATGTTTTGATCGGAAGTCACGACGACGCCACCATACCAGCCCACCGGGAGCGCCGGAGAGCAGGGGACACTGGGCAGCCAGTAGCCCTTGGACGCCAGCGGGGAAATGGTGTCATTCATGGTGCATTTTAACGCGCCGTTGGAATCGTAATACTTGATCACGATATGAGCCGTGTTGCTGCCATTTACATTCTGCACGTAGAAAGCGGAATTGTAGGAGCCGTCAAAGGCACGGTTGAAGAGCATGGGGATATACATGGAGAGGCTGCCGGCTGCGAATCCGTTATAGGCTGTGACTTCGGCGCCAATGTGCGGACGGCCCACTGCCACGATGTTTTGATCGGAGGTCACAACGACCCCGCCCACCCAGCCCGCCGGAAGTGCCGGCGAACAGGGGACCGTCGGCACCCAGTAGCCCTTGGTGGCCAGGGGAGCGATCTGGTCATTCATGGTGCATTTCAAAATACCATCGGAATCGTAATACTTGATCACGACATTTGCCATGTTACTGCCGTTTACGTTCTGCACATAGAAGGCAGAATTATAGGAGCCACCAAATGCGCCGTTGAAGAGCATTGGCACGTACATCGAAAGGCCGCCGCTGGTGAATCCATCGTAGGTCATCACCTGCTCAGCCACGTGCGGGCGGCCGACGGCAACCAGGTTACGGTCGGATGTCACTGCTACACTCCCGGCCCAGGATGCCGGAATGTTATACCCAACGTGGAACTTCAGGTTCCCTCCGAGATAGACTCCCGGCCTGGGGTCGCTTTGAGTGCCTGCATACCCTGCGATTTCAATATAGTAGACCTGGCCGGCCTGGGCATCCAAGATCAGTTGTGATTCGAACCCGGCACTCGTATCATCGTCACAGGCAACGAAATTAAGATTGGTAAGGGCAGCCCCCGTCCACACGGCAATATAAGTGTCGTAGTCAGTACCGAGGGTGTCCATATAGATGGTCTGGCTGGTGAGAGGACTGTACTTGTACCAGACGGTGTTATCGCCTCGATACAGCATTTTGCCGTCACAGGGGACAGGAACCGTGGGGTCATTCGGTTCAACCGTCGCCCCGGTTGTGTCCAGATTGTCGGCGTAGGGAAGCGTTGTGATGGTCTTCTGATAGGCATTTACAAAGTTGTCATTGACGGGAGCCGCAGACGCAGCAAGAGCACTGGGCCCATAGATGGTCGTGGCGCCATTGATATCATCGGCTTGCAGCGTTGTCATGTTGGGATTGTAATAGGGGTCCATCACGGTGACGGCGCTGGTGTTCTCGTGATTCAATCCAAGAGAGTGACCAATCTCATGCAGGGCAACCACCCCGATATCTGTCCCACTGGTGTCGCAGGTCCAGTTTTCCTGGCTGTCAAAGTGGATGTCGCCTGCAGCCGAGTTCCCGTTCGGAGGCGGGAAAAAAGCGTGCGCAAGAGTGCCCGAGGCCCCATCGAATTTATGAGCCCCAATGCGGATATCGCCGGTTGCGCCCGGTGCATCAAAGGCCGCTCCGTTGTCTGCCACCTGGACGAATTGAATATTGGAAACAGCCTGCCACGCAGCAAAGGCATACTGGATATCGGTGATAAAGCAAACTTTAAAATGTGGCAGGGAGGTGATCGCCACACTACTGGTTCCCCCACTTGCGGCATCAGCACTTAAGTTCTTGCCATCCCCCATAAAACTGTAGGTAACGATGCCGCCCGGGGTTCCCATCTGTGGAGACCCCCATTTGTTGCCGTTCAGGACGAATTGCGCAGACGCAGAGGATGGATTCCCCAGCATTACGCCGCCATCATCAATGGGAGTGGAAGTGTCTGGCGTCTGCAGGCTGGACGAAGGGCTTTGTGTCTGCAATTGGTCATAGCAAAGCTTGGCGACACGGATATATTCCTTTGCCGCCGCCTTCGTCTCCGGGGTGACCGGGACTGACCCATCAGGGTTCAGGGTTGCGACGAAACGCGCCTGTGCGTCGGCGAGGAGCTGGCCGCACATATCCTGGTTCGAGGATGGGGCGGCCTGGGCCTGGCCTACATTTGTAACCCCCAAACTGAATAATACAAGAGACGTTATTAGGATGATCTGTGCAATCAGCCTGAACCGTATGGAAAAAAATACATCTTTCATGTCTGCCTCCAAAGCTTGATCAAGGATTATATCCATCCCCCATATATGATGTGCGTTTTTTACAGGAATGTCAATAACAAAAATGTTGGTTCGTTTGTCCTATTTTGGATACAGGGGATTCGAAGACTTAAATACGCAAGGTAAATCATACTTTCTTGGGCGTACCGGCCTTCCTTCCTTAATCAAATAATTCTGCTTCATGCAGCAGTTTTCCCAGCGCGTCCTTGGCGGATAGGATGGGTTGTTCCCCCTTAAACGGCCAGGCAATGCCGACGGCCGGGTCATTCCACCGGAGGCAGCGCTCCCATTGCGGTGCGTAATAGTCGCTTGTCTTGTACAGGAACTCGGCTTCCGGACTGGTCACGTAAAACCCGTGTGCGAACCCGGGCGGCACCCACAGCATCCTTTTATTCTCAGCAGATAAAAAATCGCCAACCCAGCGTCCGAACGTGGAGGAACTCTTCCGCAGGTCCACTGCCACATCGAATACTTCCCCGGCGATCACCCGCACAAGTTTTGCCTGTGTCTGGTGGATCTGGTAGTGCAGGCCTCGCAGGGTGCCATGGCAGGATTTCGAATGATTGTCCTGGACGAATTCCACATCGATCCCGGCCTCCTGGAAGCGCTTCTTCTGGTAGCTCTCCAGAAAAAAGCCTCTATCGTCCGGAAACACTTTGGGCTCGATCAGCAATACATCGGGGATGGCGGTGGGGATGATTTTCAAGACGATTTTCCTTGCTTGCTTTTATTGGGATTGCCGGTATAAATTTACAATTTCCCGGGCAGGGCCGATGGCTTTCACTTGGCCATGATCGAGCCACACGGCCCGGGAACAAAGCGATGCCGCCGTACCCGAATCGTGCGTGACCAGGAGTGTGGTCGTTCCATGGTCCCGGTACTTCTCCATGCGGACCTGGCATTTTTTTCGAAATGCCTCGTCGCCGACCGAAAGGACCTCGTCGAGGATGAGAATCTCCGGCTTCCAGGTGGTGGCCACGGAAAATCCCAACCGGGCCATCATGCCGCTGGAATAGGTCTTGAGGGGGGAGTCGATGAAGCCCCCGATCTCGGCGAATTCGATGATCTCCGACAGGCGGGATTCGACCTCGCGCCGGGTGTGACCCAGCAAGGTGCCGTTCAGGAAGATGTTTTCGCGTCCTGTCAGTTCGGGATGAAAGCCCGCTCCCAGCTCGAGTAGCGGAGAGACTCTGCCTCGGATCCGGACGCGCCCCTCGGTCGGGATCAGGACCCGGGAGATTACTTTCAACAGGGTGCTTTTGCCTGCCCCGTTCCGGCCAATGATCCCCAGGATCTCCCCATCTTCCACCTGCAGGTCCAAATGATTCAATGCCAGGAACTCCTTGAAGCGGACTTTGCGCTTTACCAGCTGGATCGCATATTCCTTGAAGGTGTGGATCGCCTGCTCGGGGGCGCGGTATCGTACACTGACCTTGTCGAGAACGATGACGGGTTTCATTTTAGGATACCGGTTCAGGCAATGTAGGCAAATTTGTCAGTCTGGTGGGAGAAGTAAATCCATCCGATCACCAGAGTCGTGAAGGCAATGCCGGTCGCTGCCAGGCAGAGAGGCAGGGACGGTAATACCCCATCGTAAATGGGCACTCGAAACAGCAGGATCAGGTAGTACATGGGGTTCAGGTACAGCAGCACGTTCCGGATCGCAGCTGGAAGAATATCCGCAGGATACATGATCGGCGTGAGATACATCCAGGCCTGTAAAAGGATCTGGTACATTTCGGCAATATCCGGAAACCGTACTGCCAGGCTGGAAAGCAGCAGGCCCACGCCGAGTGCAAAGGCTGCCAATAGGATGACGGGGATGGGAAGAAAAAGGATCGTCCATCGAATGGGTCTTCCCACAACCAGCATCATCCCCACAAGGGGAATCACCGACAGGAGAAGATTGACGATGCCTGTACCGACGGCTGCAGCGGGAAAGGCTGTGTACGGCACATAGATGCGTCGCATCAATGTGCCTCCCCATACGCTTTGGTGGATCTCCGATGTCGTGGTCTGGGCGAAGAAGATCCATGGCATCAAACCGCCAAGGACATAGGCGGGATACCCATCCACCTGGTGAAACGCCTGGGAAAACACAATGGTCAAGACGATCATCATGCCGAGAGGCTGCAGCATAGTCCAGGCGATGCCGAGCACAGATCTTTTGTAGCGGGCGACCATATCGCGCCGTACGATCTGGAAGACGAGATCCCGGTACTTGATGATGTCGATCAGCTCTTCAAGCGCCGGTGACTTTCTTTTCTGGCTGTCGTATGTGAACTCCACAGAGCCGGTGGATTGGACTTCTTCTACTGCGGGAACGCTGATTTTCATAAGTGTTTCACTGATTATCCATATTTGCTGGAATCTATGCCGTTGGAAAAGTGACAGCCTGACCGGGCGGAAAAGCTATCAATCTACCCACAAACGGACCTATTATAGCCGGGTTTGATTGACTTTTCCTTTTAACTCGTCTACACTGCCTACCATGCTTGCTCGAGTCTATTCCTGTGCGGTCATTGGCCTTGAAGGCGTCATTGTCGAAGTTGAGGTGGACTATTCCAACGGTCTGCCGGCTGTCATTATTGTGGGCCTGCCCGATGCTGCGGTGCAGGAAAGCCGCGAGCGGGTGCAGACCGCGGTCAAGAACGCGGGATTGAATTTCCCGCGTCACCGGATCGTGGTCAACCTGGCGCCGGCTGCCGTCCGCAAGGAGGGACCGGCCTACGATCTGCCGATCGCCCTGGGCGTCATGGTCCTGGCAGGATTCCTGCCTCAGGAGGCGATCCAGGACACCATCGTTATCGGGGAGCTGTCCCTGGACGGCGTGGTCCGGCATACGCGCGGAGTCCTTCCGATGGCGGCAACGGCCCGGGCCCAGGGATTCAAGCGCATGTTCGTCCCCGAAGTGGACGCGGGCGAAGCAGCCCTGATCCCGGACCTGGAGATCATCCCCGTCAAATCGCTTGCGGATCTGTACCAGCACCTCTCCGGGCGCCGTTCCATCGAGCCCTACCAGCCGACAGGCAGGGACCTCGAGCCGCTTTTCACTCCCACCGATTTCAGCGAGATCAAGGGACAGGAACATGTCAAGCGTGCATTGGAGGTCGCTGCAGCCGGGGGTCATAACGTGCTTATGGCGGGTTCGCCCGGATCGGGAAAGACTTTATTAGCTCGTGCTCTACCTGGTATTTTGCCTGAGATGAGCATCGAAGAATCGCTGGATGTGACGCGCATCTATTCCGTGGCCGACCAGCTCCCGGCGGGGACACCGCTGATCCGCCACCGTCCCTTCCGCGCCCCACATCATACAATTTCGCACGCGGGCCTGGTCGGCGGCGGAAATATCCCCAAGCCTGGCGAAATCTCGCTTGCGCACCGGGGTGTTCTATTCCTGGACGAGTTCCCCGAATTTGGCACCCGCGTCCTAGAAGTGATGCGCCAGCCGATGGAGGACAAGGTCGTTACCATCAGCCGTGCCAAGGGGTCGCTGACGTTTTCCGCCAATTTCCAACTCATCGCTGCAATGAATCCCTGTCCTTGCGGAAATTTTTTGGAAACACAAAAACCCTGTACGTGTGCGTCTGCTGTCGTTACCAAGTATCAAAAGCGCATTTCTGGGCCGATTCTCGATCGGATTGACATCCACATCGAAGTTCCGCGAGTGGATTACGAAAAATTGAGTGGGGATAGAGTAGGTGAGGCTTCTGCCTCGATTCGAGCCCGTGTTCAGACCGCACGTGACATACAAACGAGACGATTCTCGACTATTAAATCATCCGATATCGTCTGTAATGCGGACATGCGCGTCGGGGAAATCAGGCAGTTCTGCAAAGTAGGTGATGAAGGGCAACGCTTAATGCGATCAGCGATGACCCAGCTCAATTTGTCGGCACGGGCGTATCACCGCATCCTGAAGTTGGCGCGCACAATTGCAGATTTGGCGGGGAGTGAGGAAATCCAGTCCGTGCATCTGGCGGAGGCGCTGCAATACCGCCCCAAGTTGATGTTGAGCTAGATCCAGACAGAATGCTTTATGCCTATGTTATAACTATGTCCGTCCTATATAGATTCCATATTAGGGCGATACATTGGCTTCACTTTCCTTTGTGGTTTCTTTGGAAAACCGCTTGGAAGGTGGATGGGGATGTTTCATAATTGAAATATGGCTACTTGCCTTATTCTTCCTCAAGGTTCTATTTGTCTCTTCGTTAACAATGCCCGGTGTATTATGGAGTGACAACATCGCTCTTCTCGTCGAACAGAATAGCTACAGTTTATTCGGTCCCAGGGGAGCCATGGGTGGCACCATCTTGATGATGCTATGGAGACTGTGGGCCAGGGCCTGGTTTTGGAATGCAATCCCTACACCACCTCGTCTATATTGTGTATCAATTCGGTTGATGTCCGCAACGATGACCCAATCCGTTTCGTCGTTGGTATCTGGGTCTCTGGACACAGCCCACTTGGAGTGATCGTGAAAGAGGAAGTGCCAGGCATAGTTCAACCCAAGCGGCCTTAGGTCGATCCACTGGATATCCTCGGTCGTGTGTTTGCCATCGCTGTCATCATCGGATTCTCCTCCAGTTTGCCAGGTTTCTACTTCAAGGTCCACGCCAAGTGTCGGGCCAATGTAGTCACTGTAGATGTCCTTCTGCGGTTGCGTTGTATCTGTGGTCGGAAGCATCCAGTCCTTGCTCTTG
>JBLMZU010000548.1:0-8080 GCA_050258995.1 Bacteroidota bacterium | reverse complement strand
GATCTGTTCACTGCGTTCGATGAGCTGGTGGACAAACATGGTGTTGAGAAGATCCAGGTGGCCGGGGACGGTTACATGGCGGCTGCCGGTGTGCCCACTCCCAGGTCGGATCATGCCAAGGCGCTGGTGAGGCTGGGCATGGATATGCTCGATTGTGTGAAGAATGGAGATTTTCTAGGCGGCCAGCATCCGATCGAGATCCGCATCGGTCTGAATTCAGGCTCGGTGCTCGGAGGCGTGATCGGCCGCCGGAAATATTTCTACGCGCTCTGGGGGGATGTGGTCAACACTGCCGCCCGCATGGAGAGTCACGGCTCGATCGGCAAGATCCAGATCACGCGCGCCACCTACGAGCTGATCAAGGATGAGTTCGACTGTGAATATATCGGTGAGATCCCCGTCAAGGGAAAGGGACAGATGGAGGTCTGGCACTTGAGCACGGAAAAGGAAGGGAGACCATCACATGCCTGAGTCAAAGCTCGCGAAGAAATTAAAGCTAAAGCCAGGGCTAAAAGCGGCCGTCATCCACGCGCCGGAATGCTACGTGGAGATGCTGCAACAGGATACAGAGCCATCCACTGCCCTGCGCGGCAAATTCGACTGGATCCAGATCTTTGTCAAAAACAAAGCGGAGCTGGATGCACTGGCTCCCCGGGCCGCCAAGGCTCTCATGCCGGAGTCGATGTTATGGATCACATTCCCCAAGGGATCCTCCAAAATTCAGACCGACCTGAGTCGCGACAAAGGCTGGGACGAGGTGAAAAAGCTGGGCTTGAAATGGATCAACCTGGTCTCGATCGACGACACCTGGTCCGCCTTCTCGATGCGGCCCTACCGGGAGGGGGAGGAACGGCAGTCGTTTCGATAAGTCGGGTCTTCGTTAAAGTATTCAATCGCATGCAAGGACGCGAGGTCATAAAGCGATCTGGCAGTTTGTGCGGCTTTTCAGCTTAACCACGGAGTCGCCAGGACACGGAGCCTTCAAGTTTATTCTTCTCCGTGCCTCCGGTTCTCCGTGGTTCGATTTAATGAATACGGCCTTCCCCAACAATGCAGCGGCGGATCGTTGATTATGCCGGAGTTATTTCCCTTCGGCCCTTACTGTGTTTTTCAACGCGCCCAATCCTTCGATTTCCACCACCACCTCGTCGCCATGCTTCAGCGCACCGACCCCGGCTGGTGTGCCCGTAAAGACCAGGTCACCGGGCTCGAGAGTCATCACCGAGGAGATGTAGGCGATCAGCGTGCTGATGTTGAACACCATGTCGCGCGTGGATGCCATCTGGCGCATCTGCCCGTTGACCCGGCAGGTGATCACGGCATCGGCGGGATCGAAATCCGTATCGATCCAGGGACCGAACGAGCAGAAGGTATCGAACCCCTTGGCGCGCGTCCACTGGCCGTCGGTTTTCTGCAGGTCACGGGCGGTGACGTCATTGCCGATGGTGTAGCCAAAGATGTGTCTCTTTGCCTGTTCGGGAGCAATATACCGGCCGCTCCTGCCGATCACCACCACCAGCTCCGATTCGTGTTCCACCTGGCTGGACTGCGGTGGCAGGACGATTGTCCCTCCGTTGGGGATGATTGCCGAGGGAGGCTTGAAAAAGATCAGGGGCACCTTGGGGGGCTCGCCGCCCAGCTCGCGGGCGTGTTCCACATAGTTCTTTCCCACGCAGATGATCTTGCTCGGCTCTGACGGGGCGAGCAGCCTGATCTCCGAGAACGGTGTTTCCACCTCCTTGCGGCGGTAATGGCTGAAGATGTTCCCGCTGATCTCGCCGACCTTGTTCTCCAGGATCCACCCATATTTGGGCCGGGATTTCCCCTCCAGGGATTCGTAGCGGATGATACGCATGTTTATTCCTCCAGTTGCGCCGCCTGTAGTGTTGCTAGGCAGGTGATGCGGCACAAGATGATCACTCAAGTGTAACATGATGTATAATTGCCGGCACAATCACTGTCAGGGCGCATAGCTCAGTTGGTTAGAGCGCTTCTCTTACACAGAAGAGGTCAGGGGTTCGAGTCCCTTTGCGCCCACTTTTTTAGAGAGAGTCCCGGTTTGGGACTTTTTTGTTTCATTTTCGGCCCCGAAATGGGGAAGAAATGTTATAACTTGCTCTCAAATACAGGAACTGGTGACGTTTTATTTAATCTTTTACTTATAATGTAGCTACTTCTTCGCACGAAGGTAAAAGTAACTGGTGAGCATCCGTTTCAAGGTCATTCTTCCGTATCTGCTTCTCACGATCCTCGTAGCTGTGACGGGTGCCTATGTTGTGATTCGGCTGGTCGCTTCCTCCCTGGATGAGCGCCTCGCCAACCAGCTTCTCGAAGCGGGGCGCGTGGTCTCCGATATGATGGTGCAGCAGGAGGTCGAGCAGGTCAAGGCGGCCCGGCTGGTGGCCTATACCCTGGGCCTGTCGGAGGCGCTCAACGCCGGGGACGTGGAACATGTCTCGGCGTTGACGGAGCCGGTCGCTGAGGGGATGGAGCCGGAAAGTGTCCAGGTGCTCGACGCCCAGGGACGGGAGATCTCCCACTTTATCAAACAATCCAATGGACATCCGCAAAATGTCACCAGTCCAGGGCGGGTTTCCGACCTGCCTTTTGTCACCACGCTGCTCAGCGAGAAGAACCCCGATAACCCGCCCGAGCGCGGCGTGGCCAAGAATCCTGTGGATGATCGCTACTATTACTACACCGCGATTCCGGTCGCGTATGACGATCAGTTGACGGGCGTGGTTGTCATCGGTACATCCCTGAACACCCTGATGCCCGAGCTGAAGGATACCTCGCTGGCCAATGTCGTCCTGTATGGCAATGACGACCGGGCGATTGCCTCCACGGTCATGCTGCAGGAGGATGAAAACCTGTTCCAGCGGACCATCACCATCCCGAAGGAGATCTACCAATCGGCCCTGGACAACAAGGAGGTCGTACCGGGCCAGAATATTACCGTAGGCGGGCGGCCCTATAAAATTGCATATGCACCTCTGCAGGTGGGGGACGATCGTCTGGGCGTTTTTGGGGTGCTGCTGCCTCAAAATTATGTAATCGAATCGAGCCAGCTCAACCGCAATACCTACATCCTCCTGTACAGCCTGGCATCCCTGGGGGTGATCCTGCTTGGCATTTTGATCGCCCGCCTGATCGTCAACCCGCTGTCGAGGCTGGTGCGCGTCTCGCGGGATATCGCCAACGGCGACCTGACGCGCCGGACCGAGATCCACACCCGGGACGAGATCGGTGTGCTCGCCCACACCTTCGACGATATGACGGAGAGCCTGGAACAGCGCACGCTGGAGCTGGAGCGGACGAACAGGATCCTCGAGCAGATGGACCGCACGAAGACCCGCTTTATCCAGGTCGCCGCCCACGAGCTGCGCACACCTCTGACCATCGTGCAAGGCTACTCCCAGCTGATCGGGGTCAAGGCCAAGCAGGACGAGCAGTACGCCAAGTATTCCGAAGGCATCCTGGAAGGCACGAGCCGGATGGTGGACATCATCGATAACATGCTGGATGTCTCTCGTATCGAGGCCAACGAGCTAAAGATCATGCCCGTCGATGTTCGAATTGACGAGATCGTGGGAAGGGTCGATGCGGTGTTCCGGCCGGCCCTCGAGCAGCGAAAGCTTACGCTGACCGTCCAGGGGCTTGACGCCCTGCCCGTGATGCGCGGCGACAGGGATCAGCTTTACAAGGTCTTTTATCACGTCATCATGAATGCCATCAAGTTCACACCGGATGGCGGGCAGATTTTCGTGGAAGGCTGTGTGACCGGGGAGACTGCCGGGCAGCCGCAGATCGAGGTCGCGATCCGCGACAACGGCATTGGCATCGATCCCCAAAACCAGGAGCTGGTCTTCGAAAAATTCTACCAGACCGGCGAAGTCATGGTGCATTCCTCGGGCAAGACCAAGTTCAAAGGCGGGGGGCCGGGCCTGGGCCTGGCCATCGCACGCGGAATCGTCAACGCACACGGCGGGCGCATCTGGATCGAGAGTCCGGGCCATGATGAAGAAAAAAGACCGGGCACAACCGTTTTCATTCGGCTGCCGGTAAACGGGCCATCCAATGAGAAAAAATAAAGATGAGAAGCGTGGCTGGATACTCGTTGCCATCTTTCTTTTAATTGGATTGCTGTGTGTGATCCTGACCGGGAACCTGGCGATTCGCCTGGCCCCCCGCTGGAGTCTGAACGCCGACATGCGTTCCCGCTTGAACCCGGACGATTTCTACTCCACGCTCCCCCCCCGTTATGTTTTTCAGCCTCTTGATACCGACATCCTGACCTCACCCGCCTGGCTGAACATCTATCTCACGCCGGGACTGACCTTCCCGAGCCGCACACCCAAGCCGACGTCTGCGCCGACGGAAGTAATCCCTCCCACGCAGGTCCCTGCCACGATTCCGCCGACAGCTCTTCCCACCCACACGCTCGTCTGGTGGCCCCTGCCCGCGAGCCCCACACCCTACCCGGCATCCACCAAAACGGCAAAACCACCTGCGTCCACTGCTACACCTACAACAGGTTCCATTCCCGCGGCCACCCTTTCCCCGACCACCAGTGGAACGCCGCCCCCCGGCACGAGTGCCGCACCTACTCTGACACCCAGCAATGTACCGTTGCCAGGTGCAGACCTGCAGATCACGGTCAACGATGGCCTGCTTGTCTACGCTCCGAACAGCAGGATGGTGTACACGGTGGTTGTCTCCAACGGCGGCCCTGATCCTGTCACCGGGGCTCAGGTCTCTGCCACCTTCCCAATTCAGCAGGTTGCAAGCTGGTCATGGAGCTGTGCGAGCCAGGATAATGGCGCCAGCGGATGTGACCCGGCGGGCAACGGGAATGGCAACTTTAGTGATGTTGTGAATCTACCGTCCGGTGCAAGCATTACATATAGTGTCACGGCAATCATACGAGGAAACCCCTCGGGAAACCTAAGTGTCACGGCCTCCATCAAGGAGCCTGCTACCGTCCTGGATCCTGTACAGGGAAATAACGCAGCCACGGATACCGACAGCCTGAGCTATAGCCTGCCTTACTTGAATATTGGCACAAGTCCCGACGGTAGAACAGAGTACATCCGCTCGGGTACCTCGATTACCCTGGCCTTCAATTCGCCGCTTGTCGTCAACGGTCATCCCTCCTGGGATCTCGTCTTCTACGAGCTGCCGATTGGGACAGGCATTGGCATGGATTGGACCCTGATCCAAATCGGGGATGGAACCAATTGGTACAACGTCTTTTATTGGGGCGATGGCATCCCGGATACCAACTCAAATCTGAATATTAATGTCATCGGCGGGGCCGAGGATGACAACCGCGATTTTACAACCCAACCGGCGTCGGATGTCCTGTATCCATTCAACACCGCCCCCGGGGCAGCCAATAGCGGTATCGCCATGGAACTGGATGGCGTGGTCCCCAAGGGAACATATCCCTACATCCGTATCGTTGCCCCCACGGGCGACCTGGATGGTGGGACTGAGATCGATGCGGTATCGGTTCTGCCGTAAAGATATTAGAATAGAAACATGATTAACCCCGAACTTAAGGAATGAACCACAGAGACATGGAGACACTGAGAAAAATAATGAAATGCTCCGTGCCTCGGTGTCTCCGTGGTGAGCGATCTTTGGCGGTGGATTTGTAACGGCGAAAAAGAGGAGCCGACCCGGACTTTGGGTCGGCTCTTTCTATGTGTATCGGTGACCAAAATACCGAAAGATTAAATTCGGGGTGCGTTATGTTTTTTTAAATCCGGCGCGCCTTCTCTTAACTGCCTGGCTGGGTTGGCTGTGTCGGCGGTTGGGCGGGCTGTGTTATGGATCCAGGGTTCAGCTTCGGTCCGTGCGGGCCACCGAAGAACATGTCACCGTCCGGCCCGTTGCCGATAAATCCCTTGTCGAGGCCTTCCAGGAGCCAGTCTGCTTTTTCCTGGGAGATGGTTCCATCGGTCACCGCCTGCTGGATGCGGTTGCGGAACTCGGTCTGGTTTGCCTGCAGGATGGCAGACTGGATGTCGGCATAGCTCACACCCTTTTCCTGGGCGATCTGCTCCAGGGTCTTGCCACCCTGCAGGGCGGCGATCAGCTCGTCGGTGGTCATGTTTAGTTTTTTGGCAGCCACCGTGAGCCAGGTGAGGTCGCCTCCGCGTCCCCCGCCTGGCCCCCCGTGCGACAGTGTGGTCGCGGGGCTTTGAGCATACGCGCTCGAAACGCCGATCCCTGCCAGGACCGTTATCACCAGGGCTACCAGCAGGCCGCCGATCAAAATGGATCTTTTGTTTTTCATCGAATTTATCTCCTTGTTTAAGTTGGCTGGTGAACCTCCAGCCTGAGCAAATCATATCGAACGCCTGTCATGAACCTGTGAAAGGCTTGTGTGGATCGTGTGTGGAACGACCGGCCCGGTTTAACCGTCCAAATTCCAGGAATCACTTATGCCGGCCGAGAGGATATCAACGTGGCACACAAATCACCCACCATGACCGCGATCGTTCTACTCCTTTTTGTTGTGGCAGGGATATCGTTGTTCAGGATCTATCGCCAGCCGCTTGGTCCTGCGCTGGAGCTGCCAACACCGGTCTCCACCCGTGCGCTTCCCACCCTGACAACATTTCCTCCCGTGGAAAAAGTGACAGGAACGGCAACACAAATTTTGCCAGCGGATACACCTACAACGCAGCCGCTATGCGGCGGACCGGCCGTGATGAACATCCTGTCCATCGGCTCGGACGCGCGCGGCAACCATTACCTCTACGGGCTGGCAGATGTCATCCGCCTGGTGCGCGTGGACTTCGTGAACGGGCGCGTGGCGATCCTCGAGGTGCCGCGCGACCTGTGGGTGCAGATCCCGGAGATCGCCGACCACTACAACATTTCCCAGGGAAAGCTGAACCAGGCCTATCTCTATGGCAACACGGGATTGGGCTATTACGATGGTCCAGGCGAGGGGCCCGGCCTGCTGGCGCGCACGCTGCACCTCAATTTTGGCGCCCAGCCCGATCATTACCTGGCAGTCAACATGCACACCTTCGAAGACATTGTGGATGCCGTCGGCGGCATCGACGTCTATCTGCCTTATGAGATCAGCGTGCGCGGCCCGAATAATCCCAAGGGATTCGCCATTCCCCCGGGCCAGCACCATATCGACGGCGAGACGGCGTTGTGGGTGGCACGCATCCGCCAGTACAGCACCTTCAGCCGGGCCGAGAACCAGAACATCGTCATGTGCGCCCTGCGCAAGAAGCTGCTCAGCCCAAAGGGTATTCCCGCCATCCCCAGGCTGGTCGGGGATTTTCGGCGCAACGTCCAGACCGACCTGAGCCCGGAGCAGATCAACCAGCTTGCCTGTCTCGCCCAGCAGATGAACGGCACGGACGTGGTCTTTGCCAGCTTCCCGATGGATCTCTTCAAAAACGCCAAGACCTATGACCCGCAGCTCAAGACCACCACGTCCACGATCGATGCGGACTTCAACGTGCTGCGCGACTATGTGGCCCGCTTCCAGGCCGGGGCATGGCCCGACCCAAACCTTGTGATCAATACCACTCCATCGCCTGCAAAGACCGACCTGGAATTTGCATGTGATGATTAATGGGCCATATATGCAACCCTTGCTGAGTGCCCATACAACAAGGAAAATATACCCCGGCCATCAATCCATAAAATATAGACATTTGTGTCATAATATCCGTATGTATGTCCTGCCCTTTGGCTCGCGGGAGATCAACCTCGAAACAGCAGGCGGCAAGGGACTGAATCTTGCCCGCCTCACCCGTGCCGGCTTCCATGTGCCGCGCGGGTTCATCATTTCGACCGATGCCTACCGCCTCTTCGTGGAGACGAACCGCTGGCTGTCGCTGATCGGGTCCACGGTGGAGAATATTCCGGCGGACGATGTAAGTACGCTGGAGAAGGCCTCCGCCCAGGTCCGGGCTGCGTTCTCGGTGGGAGCCCTGCCTCCCGAGCTGGAGTCTGCCATCCGGGCTGCGCTTGTGGAATTTGGTGAGACGCCGGTGGCGGTGCGCTCTTCGGCCACGGCCGAGGATCTGCCCGACCTGTCCTTTGC
>JBLMZU010000547.1:0-13199 GCA_050258995.1 Bacteroidota bacterium | reverse complement strand
CATAGGGATCGCTGATATTGCCCGGCACTTCGGAGAACAGTCCCCAGTCGGCGGAGACTACGGTACCGGGGCCGGCCGCCAGGATCGGTGTGCCTTTATTGGCATCGATGTCCACGCCGGTGTGGACGATGTTGGGCGCAAAGAACACGCCTCCATAACGGTAATCGGCCAGGGGCCAGTTGACATTATCCGCAGCGATGGGACGGGCAAAATAAAAATGATCGTAGGCCGAGACAGCCCACGGGATGGGATAGAGAGGCGGGCGCCATCCCGAAACCGGCTCTGCGCCAGGCGTGGGGAGGACGAACCGGAACGGTGCAATGGTTGGCTTGGGCGGCGGCTCCGCGTCTGCCCCGGCCGCGGGTTGGGCCGCCACCTCACCGGCGATGACGGCCGTTGGAGTGGATACCGGATTCCGGGTGGGGAGGGAGGGGGCGCATGATACAAGAAGCAAGGCCAACAGGAGTGGGCTGGCAATTGCTCGAAGGATGGCAGCCTGATGAGCGAGGATATGCTTCGACTGTGCTACGCTCCATTCAGCGCGGGAGATCAATTTGTTCATGGAACGATCGTCGGCGGCGTGGAGGAGGGAACCGGTGTAACGGTGGGAGTCTTCGTATCACGGGGTGTGGGTGTAATGCTCGGCGTATAGGTCGGCCGCGGGGTACGAGTCGGCAGCGGTGTCCATGTAGGTAAAGCCGTGCGCGTGGGCGTTAATGTAGGCGGCAGCACTTGTGTGGGCGTTACAAGCACATCCGGAGGATAAAGCTGCAACATGGCGTCGTACCAGCTCAATCCACCGGTCAGGGCGAATTCTGTGAAGCGCGCGCCACGATAGTATGTTCTCCAGTTTGGCAGGGCGGGGACGCGTTCCCAGCCATATTGGTTCGCCAGGGTTGTAACGTCCACCCAGTAGCCAGGAGGCACGGAGCTATAACTGCCACCCTGTTCATAGACCTTGGGGTCGAGATTATAGCGGGCAGATAAATCCCAGGGCCGGCTGTGCAGAGGCTCGCCGAGGGTGCCGTCCTGCTGCTGGGCGCGCAGATATAACCGCCAGTAGGTCTGCGCCCCGAAATCCTCCCGCACAGCGACCATCCAGCCGGCGTTGGTCATCAGGGAATTGATCGCAAAGGCCCGGCCGGTATATAACCAGTCCTCCGCATAGCCCGGGTCGAGCATACTGGTGATGGGCACGAAGGCGTTCTCCAGGCTGGCGAGCGCATCCCAGCCGACCTGTTCCTGTACACGCTGGCGCAGGGCCGTGAACGCCTCGTCGGCAAGATCATGCATCTGCGGATATGGCGCCTGCACTCCCTGGAGGTTCACAAGCGACCAGCGGCTTGTCCCGCCTTCGGAGACTGGCTCGCCCATGGCGGCCCACAAAGGCGCGGGCGTCAGGCTGGCAGCCTGCTGAAAGGTTTGAGCCAAGGAGCCAGCCACATCGAGATTCGCCCAGGCCGCTCCTCGCAGCATCGACGGGAAGGGCTCCAGAGGCTGGAGCAGTTTCCCATCCTGGGAATAGATCGTAAGATAGGTGTTATTCGGCGCTGTCAGGGTTGTCAGGATCTGGCTGCCATCGGAGTTCCAGGTGGGATAATCCCCATCTCCGAGCCAGGTGGCCGGTTCCTTCTTGGTCGAGTCCCAGACATAAATCCCACTGCGACCCAGCGTCGTCGCCGCGGAGGCCCAGGCGAGTTTCTTTCCATCGGGCGACCAGACCGGATGCGATTCCTCTGCATACTCGGTGTTGCTCAGGTTGGTGAAGCGGCTGCCACCGGTCTTATCCAGGTCTGCCAGGATGATGTCGCCATCCGAGACGAACGCAATGTGCCGTCCATCCGGCGCCCAGGCAGGAGAATGATCTGCGGCGGGAGAATCTGTCAGCTTGATAACGCCTTTGAGCGGATTCTCTGCCGGTCCAACCACAATATCAAGATTGTCGTTGTTGTAGACTTCATAGGCAAGAAATGTGCCATCCGGCGACCAGGTCGGTGCGCTTTCATAGTCGGTCGTGTTGGTCAGCTGGGTGATCTTGCCCGTGCTGAGATCCAGCAGATACAAATCCCAATAACCGCTGCGATTGGAGGCGAAGGCGATCCTCCTGCCCCCAGGCTCGGTCGCCGGCGCGATATCATCCCAGTTCCCGGAGGTGAGACGCGTCAGTGGCAGCTTGTTGGGGATATAGGCAAAGAGATGGGCGAATCCGTCCTCTTCAAAGGAAAAGATGACCAGCTCCTGCCGGGTATTTTCTGAAACGATGGGGACGACTTCCTGGGTCGGTGAGGGTGTAATTGTGACGATGTTGCCAGCTTCGGGCGTGGCTGTGATCTGCGGAGCGCAACCCAGAAGTGCAACAATGAGGATGCAAAGAATCGCCGTCAGTCTTGGAAAACGATATCGTATTGTTGTTCGCATGAAAAGTTATGCAGCAGGATCGGATTCAGGCGGCTTGACTTCGAAGGTAAAGGTATGTGGATCGTCAGCGGGCCCTTCGGGATAGAAAAGTTTTGCTTCGAGAGTATAGGGATTGTTCAGCTCGCCGCGGATGTGCATGGTAAATTCCATCTTCCAGCTCATCGGCTCGACAATACTTGTGGACGCCACCTCATCTCCGTCCGCGTCGCTCAGCAGGACCTCAATATGCGGCCGCTTCTGAAAGGGAGTAACCTCGATATTGACATGCACACGGTATCCATCGGGATAAGGGCTGGCATGGAGACCAGTAATATGCGTCTCTTCGGGCGTCATTCGGTTGAGATGGTCTTCCGGGAAAAACAGATCCATCCCGTAATTATAACCAAAAGAGAACTGCCCGCCTTCCCAGGAAGGCGGGCAGTTGGATTACAGAATTGTTTGATTCTGCCATTGCGAGGAGGGCGTTTGCCGGTCCCAGCGCAATTCCGGGGTTGCCCGATGAAGCAATCTCGTGGAACCTCCAACCAGGTGTTTGGTATGGCGATGCGATTGCTTCGCTCGCAATGACCTATCGTTAGCCGTTTTTCTTCTGGAATTCCTTCATGAACTGGACCAGGGCTTCGGCGCCTTCGACCGTCATCGCGTTGTAGATGGAGGCGCGCATGCCGCCGACCGAGCGATGTCCCTTGAGACCGATCAGGTCGTTCTTCTTGGCTTCCTTGGCGAAGGTGTCTTCGAGCTCCTCGGAGGGCAGGCGGAACGGGATATTCATGACCGAGCGGGCCTCGGGCACGGCGTGGCCGCGATAGAAGCCGCCGCTCTCATCGATCGCCGTGTAGATCAAATCCGCTTTCTTGCGGTTGATCTTCTGGATCTCGGTCAGGCCTCCCAGTTTCTTGGCCCACTGGAAGACCAGTCCTACAATGTAAATGGCGAAGGCAGGTGGCGTGTTGTGCAGGGATCCGCTGGCGGCCAGGGCTTTGTAGTCAAGCATGACGGGCAGGTTCTCAGGGGTGCGCTCGAGCATGTCATCGCGGGCAATCACAACGGTCACGCCGGCAGGTCCGGCATTCTTTTGGGCGCCGGCATAGATCAATGAATACTTCGATACATCGACGGGGCGGCTGATGAAATCGGAGGAGGTGTCACAAACTAGCGGAACACCGGCCGGCGGAACAGGCTCCTCGGTGAACTCCACGCCGTGGATGGTCTCATTGGCAGTGAAGTGCAGGTAGGCGGCGTTGGGATCCAGGTCGAGCTTGGCGGGCAGGCACTTGAAGCCTTCGGATTCCGTGTTGGCTGCCGCACGTGCAGCGCCCAGCTTCTTGGCCTCCTTGATGGCAGTCTTGCTCCAGGTGCCGGTGACGATGTAATCGGCAGAAGCACCGGCGGCGCGCAGGTTCATGGGCAGCATGGCAAACTGCAGCGAGGCGCCGCCCTGCAGGAACATGATTTTATAATTCGCGGGAATGCCCAGCAGCTCACGCAGATCCGCTTCGGCTGTCTGGATGACGGCTTCGAATTCCTTCGAGCGGTGACTGATCTCCATCACCGACATGCCCGTTCCCTTGAAATCCAGCATCTCAGCCTGTGCCTGTTCCAGCACTTCGAGAGGCAGGACCGCCGGACCCGGGTTAAAATTGAATACACGTTTGGTCATGGAAATTACTCCTCTATGTATAGTTGTTTAGGCGCGCAACAGAAGCGCGGAAGCACCCATTTCAATCATTATAGCCTTTTGTCAGACAATTTATCAAGAACGATTGGCACTTTCCGCTCCTGATGTATGTCGTTGACAAAGGTTTTTGCCAATTGTAAAATGATTTTGTGGTTCGATACACCTTTCCAACAGAGACCAGCCGGCCCTGGGTCGGATGAGTCTCTGTTATTAATTTACACCGAAGCAAGGAGATAAAAAATGAAAATCCTGATCTGTGATAAGACCGAGAATGAATACATCGAACAGATGCGCGCCGCAGGCCTGACCGTGGATGTGCGTGACGACATCACCCCCGATGAGCTTCTCACCGTCCTG
Organism: Bacteroidota bacterium; assembly: GCA_050258995.1. Classification (GTDB taxonomy): domain Bacteria; phylum Chloroflexota; class Anaerolineae; order Anaerolineales; family Villigracilaceae; genus Defluviilinea. The sequence goes on along the minus strand of JBLMZU010000547.1, from coordinate 8,746 downwards.
CCTGCCTACGACGGCATGGTCGTTCGCTCGCGGACCAAAGTCCGCCAGCCGTTGATCGACGTCTGCCCCAACCTCAAGGTGATCGTGCGCGGCGGCGCCGGCCTGGATACGATCGACCACGAGTATGCCCGCTCGAAGGGCATCACGGTCATGAACACGCCGCTGGCCAATGGCCTGTCTGTCGCTGAACTGGCCCTCGGCTATATGTTCATGCTGGCCCGCTCTTTGTATAAGGCGACTGCCACGATGAAGGCCGAAAAATGGGAGAAGAAATCCTTCAACGGCGATGAGCTCGGTGGCAAAACCCTCGGCATCATCGGTTATGGCAACATCGGTCATGCGATCGCCAGGCTCGCCCTTGCATTGGATATGAAGGTCGTTGCCTACGATCCGTATGTGACCTCCCAAAATGGGGCCACAATGGTCACGCTGGATGAACTGCTGGCCGAGTCCGATTACATCACCCTGCACCTACCGAAGACCAAAGAGTCCGCCAACATGATCGACGCGGAACAGTTCGCCAAGATGAAGAACGGTGTGCGCATCATCAACTGCGCCCGTGGTGGGATTGTGAACGAAGAGGCGCTTTATGAAGCACTGGTTAGCGGCAAGGTCGCCGGCGCAGCGCTGGATGTTTTCTCTGAGGAGCCGCCCACCGATTGGAAGCTGCTCAAGCTCGACAACGTGATCGCCTCCCCGCACATTGGCGCCGCCACCAAGGAAGCCCAGGGCCGCGTCGGTGCCGAGGTGGCAGCCAAGCTGATCGACTTCGCCAGGAAGATGCAGACTGTCTAAGTCACGCAATGTCGTTGCGAGGAACTGCGAAGCGACGATAAAGCCGCAAAGCGTCCTCGCTTGTCGAGAAATCCTTTAAAAAGGGTTTCTCCCGTTTAACAGGGGATTGCTTTGGGCCATCGCCCTTGCAATGACATAGAAAAAGAGATATCCATGAAAATTGTCAGCGACCTTGGCATCCAGATACCGCAAGTCTATCTTCCCAAAGCCGGCACCGAGCTGACCAAATGGGCGGTCATCGCCTGTGACCAGTTCACGTCCCAGCCCGAGTATTGGAATGAAGTGGAAGAAATTGTTGGCGACGCGCCTTCCACGCTGAACCTGACCTTCCCGGAAGTCTATCTGGAGAAGCCGGGCGGGGAGGAGCGTATTCGCAATATCCAGGCCACCATGCGCAAATACATGGACGAAGGCATCCTGCAGCCGCATGATGGACTGATTTATGTAGAGCGCACCGTTGGTGGAAGGACGCGCAAAGGCATCGTCCTGGCCCTTGACCTGGAAGCCTATGATTACAACAAGGGCTCCTCGAGCCTGATCCGCGCCACCGAGGGAACGATCGTCGATCGCCTGCCGCCGCGCATCAAGATCCGGGAAGGCGCCACGATTGAGCTTCCGCACATCCTGGTGCTAATCGATGATCCAAACCGCACGGTGATTGAGCCGCTGCATGCAGCCAAATCAAAACTAAATAAATTGTATAATTTTGACCTGATGCTCGAAAGCGGTCATCTTGCCGGTTATGCTGTAAATGGTGAATTTGAGGGCCAGGTCGTCGAAGCACTACGCGGACTGGCGAAGCCTGAAACCTTTGCCGCGAAATATGGCATCGACAAGGATCAACCGGTGCTGCTCTTTGCCATGGGCGATGGCAATCACTCGCTCGCGACCGCCAAGGCGATCTGGGAGAAGATCAAGCCGCAGGTTGGCATGGACCATCCCGCACGCTACGCGCTGGTGGAGATCGAAAACGTCCACGATGAAGGGCTGGAGTTCGAGCCCATCCACCGCGTGCTGTTTGGGCTGAAGAAGGATCTATTCGGAGAGATGGAGAAAACCTTTGGCGCAAATCTAACGTACAAGCCTGTGGCCGGTGCGGAGGAAATGGTCAGGGCTGTAGACTCTGTCCAAGGTCCCAGTCAAACGATCGGGGTGGTCGGAGGCGGCAAGCTGTTCGGCGTGATCGAGATCGTCAATCCCTCCTCCAATCTGGCGGTCGGTACCCTGCAATCCTTCCTGGACGCTTTCCTCGGTCAGGGCGGCGCGGAGAAGATCGACTATGTTCACGGCGAGGATGTCACAGTCAAGCTGGGAAGCCAGCCGGGGAATGCAGGTTTCTACCTGCCCGGCATGAGCAAGTCGGACCTGTTCAAGACGGTCATCCTCGATGGCGCCCTGCCGCGCAAGACGTTCTCCATGGGGGAGGCGCGTGAAAAGCGCTTCTACATGGAAGCGAGAAAGATTTCATGACCCATCGGGGCGGATCAAAACTCCGCCCCGATGATTTTTAAAGCCTCGTCAAAATCGGGGGGATGCGGCGCGGAAAATCTTACCCTCTCATTTGTCGCAGGATGAATGAACGACAACGATTGCGCGTGCAGCATGGGGCGGGGGAGTCCGTATTGGTCACGTGCACCATACAGAAAGTCCTCCACCAATGGATGGCCCGAGGCATAGGCGTGCACACGGATCTGGTGGGTCCTGCCCGTCATGGGTTTCGCTTCAACCAACGCCGCCTCTTCATACCGTTTGATCACGCGGAATCGCGTCTCGGACGGTTTCCCGTTTTTATCGTCCACCACAGTCCGGTGCTTGTGCCCCACATTGGCGCGCAGCGGATACTTAACCACCTTCTCCTCCCACTTCGGATTCCCTTCGAGAATGGCATGATAGGTTTTCTGTGCTTCGTGAGTCTCGAACTGGATGTTCAATGCGCGGTGCGTTTCTGCATCCCGGGCAAAGATCATCACGCCGCTGGTGATCTTATCCAGGCGGTGGACGATAAACACTTTGCCGTACTCTTCTTCGAGAAGCTTGACCAGGTACTCGGACTCCTTTTCCCATCCATCGGGAAGAACGGAGAGCCCGGAAGGTTTATGGATCACCAGGATCCTTTCATCGACATGAATCATTTTCATGCAGCCATTGTACCGGATTCGGTCGTCTGCTCCCGATCCCTCGATACCCCTTGACTTTAACGTTACGTTAGGGTTTAAGATGGAGCCATGTACACTGTAAAACAGCTCTCCACTCTGGCAGGCGTTACGCCGCGCACCCTCCATCATTACGATGAGATCGGGCTTCTCAAGCCGTCCCGTGTAGGCGAGAACGGCTATCGCTACTACGGGGAGGAATCTGTGTTGCGGCTCCAGCAGATCCTGTTTTACCGGGAGCTGGGCCTGCCCCTGGAGGACATCAAGAAGATCATGGGACGCCGTGATTTTGATGTGCTGGGCGCGTTGTACAGTCATAAGGAAGCCTTACAAAAACAGGTGGCGCGCTTGAATCAACTGATCCATACAGTGGACAATACAATCAATCATTTGAAAGGAAACATCATCATGAGCGAAAAAGGATTATTCGACGGCTTTAGCGAGGAACAGCAGGAACAGTACGCGGCTGAAGCGGAAAAAATGTACGATCCCGAAACGGTGCGGGACTCCAACCGCAGGTGGAAGGCGTATTCGCCCGCGAAAAAGGAAGCTATCCTTGCAGAAGGCAATGCAATTTATACGGACATGATCGCTGCCATGCCAAAGGGCGCATCAAGCCCCGAAGCTCAGGCGATTGTCGAGCGCTGGCGCAGGCACATGGACTATTTCTGGACCCCGAATCTGGACCAGCTCCTGGCCCTGGCCAACGGCTACAACGACGACCCACGCTTCAAGGCGAACTTCGACAAAATGCATCCGCAGCTGGCGGCGTTCATGCAGCAGGCGGTGAAAGTCTATGTGGAAAATCAAAAGAAGTAAAGATGGAAGCGGTCGGACAGGCCGCTCCCAGACTGAAAGTGAGTACCGGTGACCGAAGAGATCTATCCGATGCCCCTGTTTCCGACACTGCGCGTAAACGATGTGGAAGCATCCTCCAGCTTTTATCAAAACCTGGGATTCAAACACATCTTCAGCATGCCAGGCCCGGATGGAAAGCCAGGACTTGTCCACTTGCGCTGGGTTAAGTATGCCGATCTGTTGATCACGAAGCCACGAGACGGAAAGGAATTGACCGGGCCAAACGGTGAAGGCGTTTCCCTGAACTTCAATATGCTCGAGCACTTTGGCGGTGACATGGATATCTTTGCCCGAAACGCGCGCGAAAATGGTGCCAATGTTACCGGCCCGATCGATCAGCCATGGAATGTGCGCGAAGTCACTGTGCTGGATCCTGACGGGTACAAGCTGATATTTACCATGCCGATCGATCTTAATCTATCGTTCGATAAGGTGATCGAGCGCGTAAAGCATGAAGGAAGCAAATGAGATCAAGAGAGTCGGCAGTATTGTAGCCGACTCTCTTTTTGAATGCTCATCATATTAACTGCTTGCGCCGCTGTATTGTTTTAAGCCCCGTTTCCATACCTGGGAGGCGATCAGGAAACCGATTACAGCAACCGCAAGGAATAGCAGAATACTGCCCGGGGTCAATTCCCCCCGTAAGCCCTGCAGTGGGACATTGGTTGCAACTGCAATCGGAATAATGAAAGTCACGATGATCTGCAGCCAGGCGGGATAGACCGTCGCCGGGTAACGGCCCGCATCCAGAAGGGCCTGCAAAATGGTGACATTGTTATCGAACTTGGTGAACCAGAAGGTCAGGGCGATGAGCACGATCCACAGGCTGTAGAGGACGACCGCCCCGGTAAACGTCAGCAGGATAAAGGTCAGGATCTCGATCGGTGTGGTTGTGCCGCCGTACAGGTTCACGCCGACCACGATCAGGACGATTGCCAGCACCAGGTCCCAGGCCCGCCAGACGGTAATGCGTGAAAACGTGACCAGGAACATGCTGCTGACCGGCTGCAGCAGGGTGTAATCCATCGATCCGTCGCGGATGCTCTGGTTGAACTTTTCAGTGTTGGGCCAGATCAGGGCCGCCATCAGCGTATGGACAAGACGGAACACGCCCAGGAGGGCGATCAATTCTCCAAAACTCCAGCCGGCAATCGTATCTGTGTTGCTGAAAATAATGCTGAGACTCAGCAGCTCCCAGCCCAGCCACATCAGGTTCAACAGGATATTCACCACTGTATCGGCGCGATACGCCAGCGACATCTGGACATTGACCTTCAGGAATGCAGAAAGAAGCTTGAGGGTGTTATTCATCGTTATGCCCCCACAGCCGAGTAACGCTTTACACCGTTTCGCCAGACCAGGTTAAAGGTAACGATGGCGGTGATCAGCCAGAGGATGCCTGAAACAAATCCCTGAACGATCTGGGCTTGCGAAAGATTTCCAAGGATAAGTTGGATCGGAAAATAGATCATCAGCTGGAACGGCAGGAACTGCGCAATCTGCTGCACAACCGGCGGCATCAGGGTCAGCGGCACAAACTGCCCGGAGAAGAGCAGCATCAAGGCGTAGTAAAACTCATGGATGGAGTAGACCCGTGTCGTCCAGAAGGCCAGGGCGGTAATGGTCGCAGACAGCAGGAAGCCGACGAAGAATCCCAGGATCATGGCAGGGATGGAGAGCAGAATGTTGGTCGCCGTCACACTGCTGTAGTCCGGTTTGTAGAGAAAATACAGGATGATCCATATCGGGATGAAGCCCAGGATGGTCAGTGCTTTGAAGGCGATGTTGTTCACCAGGGCATTGGTAAGCATGGGGTGGATCGGCCTGATCAGCTCGCCGGAGAGGGATCCATCCTGGACCTTATACGCAAAGGTGTGGATGACGATGTTGCTGGTGATCTGGTCCACGATCAGTAACGTCAAATAATACGTCGTGAAGTCGTTGACGGTCATCCCGTTGACGCTGCCCTTGCTGCTGGCGATGCTGGTCCAAACGGCGAGATAAATAATGGGAGAGACCAGCCAGTAGAGCAGGTACATGATCAGGTTGGCGCGGTACTGCCACTGTTCCGCCCAGTTGACCTGCCAGAGACGCCGGAAGATATTGAACATAAGTACTCCCTACTACTTGAACGCCATTGCAAGGAGGCGATAGCCCGACGGTACTCCCTGGCACCGTCCCCTGGGGCAGGCGAGCAATCTCCTGTTCTGTAGAGTACTACATCAAACGATGTACTATCAAACGAGACGATTGCTTGGCTTCGCTCGCAATGGCATGCTCATTACTGGTTGAACGCCTGCTCGATCACATCCTCGATCGGCGGGTCGGTGATGGTGATATCGTGGATGGGAAGCTCGGCTAAAAGTCCCGAGGTGACGCGGGTGACATCCTCCGTCCGGACCTGGATGTACTCCTTTTCAAAGTCCTCCTCATTCTGGACGGGAGTGCCATATTTTGCCAGGTTATGTGTATTGGACTCGGCCAGCCGGACACCGATCAGCTTGAACGGGGCGATCTTGCGTGTCAGATCGGTGATGCCGCCGTCATATTTGAGCTGGCCGTGATGGATGATGATGATCCGCTCGCACAACGCGGTGACATCTGCCATGTAGTGACTGGTGAGCAGGATGGTTGCGCCTGTACGGCGGTTGTACTCCCGCAGAAACTCACGGATGCGGGCCTGTCCGCTGATATCGAGGCCGATCGTCGGTTCGTCCAGGAATAACACTTTCGGGCGGTGGAGCAGACCGGCGGCGATCTCACATTTCATGCGCTCGCCCAGGGAAAGATTGCGCACCGGTTTCTTCATCAGCGGGCTGAGTTCGAGCATATCGTCCAGCTCCTTGTAGGTAGCCTTGTATTCATCGTCCGGGAGACGGTAGATGGCCTGGTTGAGCAGGAACGAATCGGCAGCGGGAATATCCCACGAGAGGCGGTTGCGCTGCCCCATGACAAGAGTCATCAACCGCAAGTAGTCGGGTTTGAGCTCCCAGGGCGTGAAGCCCAGCACTTTGGCATTTCCTCCGGTGGGATGGAGGAGCCCCGACAGCATTTTGAGGGTGGTCGTCTTTCCCGCGCCGTTCGGTCCGAGAAAGCCGACGACCTCGCCCTGTGCGATCTTAAAGTCGACCCTTTGAACTGCTTTTACATCCTTGTATTTCCGCTTGAAAAAACTGCCCACGGCCGCACCAAATCCGCCTTCGCGTTCCGGCACCTGGTACGTCTTGCTCAGATTATCCACAATAATGGTTTCAGGGGACATAAAAATCGCTCCTTCAGGAAGGAACGATTTTATCATTTTTAGAACAAGAGTACTAGCCTGATTTGATCAGGCCATCACGAAGGGATATCCGGCAGTGTCGGACTGAACAGCCAGGCATCGAAGAAGGAGCCCAGGTCCCTGCCGCTGACCTGCTCGGCAACGGCAATAAATTCGTCCGTCCCGGCATTCCCGTACTTGTACCGTTCGGCATATGTCTGCAGGATCTTGAAAAACATCTGATCCCCCACTTCCTTCTGTAGTGCATACAGCACCAGCGCGCCGCCGGTGTAGCTTTCGCTGGTGTAGAGATCGTCGGGTCGGGGATTCGCCACGGACGCGGGCGAATCAGCGAAACGGTTTCGGGCTTCTTCCGCGATTCTGGATAACGCCCCAGGATCGCCTTTCGCTTCCCATAACCAGCTTGCGTACGTGGCAAATCCTTCCTTCAGCCAGATGTCCTTCCAGTTCTCCAGGCTGACACTGTCGCCGAACCACATATGGGCCAGCTCATGAACAATCGTGTATTGAGAGGTCATACTTTCAGTCGGGCAGTGGATGGACATGGTTTGCGCTTCCAGTGCGATATGGGTCTGGGCGCACAATCCGTCCTGGGCTGCGATCACAACACCATATTCCGCGAAGGGATAGGGCCCAAAATAGCCTTCCAGGAAACCGATCATCTTTGGGAGGACAGTGAATTGAGAAGTGTAGGAAGGATCCAGGTTCTTTGGAAAGTAGTTTCGGATCCTGATCCCATGCGGCCCCTCCTGGGAGACCAGGTTGTACTGGTCGATGCTGATGGATGCAAGATAGGTGGCCATGGGTTGATCCATTTCCCAGATATAGGTTGTCTTTGCACCGTTCTCTTTTGTCTCCTTCAAGGTGCCGGTCGCTGCAACCATCCAGGGATCCGGAACGGTGATCTCAAAGCGGTAGGTGGCCTTATCGCGCGGGTGATTGTTATCCGGGAACCAGGCGGAGGCGGCATCCGGCTCCCCCCAGACATTGATCGCTCCACTTTCGCCATGCGACCAGCCCATGCCCGACAGGCCGCCGCTTGTGACTGTCTCCGGTGTGCCGTGATATTGGATCTGCGCGGTGAAGGGTTTGTCCACGTCCAGGATCGATGTGGGCGTGATCGTCAACTCATCCCCGCTTCTGGCGTATTTTGCATCTGCATGATTGACCGTAACGGAGTCCACGGTGAGGCCGTGAAAATCCAGGTTGAAGGAGCTGAGCGATTCGGTCGCGTTGGCTGTGACGGTGGTCGATCCCTTCACCATATTGGCCACTGGGTCGACATCCAGCGCGATCGTATAGTGTTGAACGTCATAGCCTCCATTTCCCAGGTTCGGATAATAGGGATCTCCCATCCCCGGAGCGCCCTTAACTGCAGAGGGTGTCTGGGGTGGAGTCACAGCAGGAATACACCCCGCTGCAAGGATCAACGTTAAGAATATGACCAAAAGCCGTTTACGGAAGTTCCGCATGCCCTCTCCAATACATGGTGCTAGTGCGCCCTGCCAGGGTTCGTGTCCGGAAATTGAAATTTCCGGTCTTCGAATTCCGAGATCCGGTACCAGATCTCCACATTGACCTGGACCGTCTTGCTGTGCTGGATGTCCAGGTTGAGGCTGGGCTGATCGGCTGCCGCCGAGCGGGATCGCAGGCCTGCCTC
>JBLMZU010000546.1:0-18484 GCA_050258995.1 Bacteroidota bacterium | reverse complement strand
CCTCTTAGCCCGCTCTAAGGCGAGCTCCGCCGTGCGGACATGAGAGGTGACCGGTTCGTCGAACGTGGAAGCGACCACTTCCGCATCCACTGAGCGGTCCATATCGGTGACCTCTTCCGGGCGTTCACCGATCAGGGCGACCAATAAGTGCACATCAGGATATTTGGTGGAAATGGAGTTCGCAATCTGCTTCAGGATGGTGGTTTTCCCCGCCTTGGGTGGTGAAACGATCAGTCCGCGCTGACCTCGACCAATGGGGGCGATCAGGTTGATCAGCCGTGGTGCGAGCGTATCGTGGTCGGTCTCTAGGTCAAATCTTTTGTCCGGGAAAATTGGTGTGAGGCTTTCGAAAACAGGCCGGCGAGTTGCCTCTTCGGGGTCCAGACCGTTGATGGATTCGACTTTCAGCAGCCCATAGTGTCGCTCGCTCTCGCGTGGTGGGCGGACCTGTCCAATGACGAGATCACCTGCCCGCAGGTCGTGTCTGCGGAGCTGCGCCTGGGAGACATAGACATCCTGGTCGCTGATCCGGTAATTGGGGGAACGCAGGAAGCCGATCCCTTCGCTCATGATTTCCAAAACGCCGCCGCGCAGTTCGATGCCTTCCCTCTGCGCCTCTGCTTCACGGATCATCATGGCAAGCGATTCTTTCTTTAAGCGGCCGGAATTCGGAATGTTCAACGATTTCGCCATGCCGCGGAGCTTGGAAAGCGGTTCGTTCTCAAGTTCTAGTATTTTCATGTTCTTATCTCGTGGGGTGGAATTTTGTTGTGGCATAGGAGATGAACCAGCGCTGCCTCATGCAGGCTGGATGTAACCCTTAGGTTGTGAATAGAAGTGGATTTTGGCTCAAGTTTTTATACGCGAGACCTATGCAGGTTGCATATCCGTACACAGATCAGGCAAACGGTGTCTGTAAAGTAACTGGGGATTTCGTTTATTATAGCATGTTCGAACAGGCAGTGCAAGCAAGAATGAAAGAATTTGATATATTACTGCACGAATGGGAAACCTGTTCTCAAACCGTTTGTTCTCCCTTTCAAATTTTACCCTCTGAATCGGAAATGAATATTCTTATCTGTATATATCATAGAGCATCTGATTTTGCAACTCGAACAGCCGGCGATACACACCATCCTGGGACAGCAGCCTGCTGTGCGAGCCGCGTTCCACGATCCTTCCTTTATCCATAACGAGGATCTCATCCATATGTTCCAGTCCAAGCAGGCGGTGTGTGACAAGCAGGCAGGTCTTTCCCTTCATGGTTGCAAAAAGCGTGTCCAGCACCTGTCGTTCGGTCAGCGCGTCGAGGTTGGCAGTTGGCTCATCGAAGACCAGGATCGGGGCAGACTTCAACAGGGCCCGCGCAATCGCCAGCCTTTGACGTTCGCCGCCCGATAATCGCAGTCCCTGCTCGCCGATCAAGGTGTCATATCCCTGCGGAAGCCTGGTAATGAATTCATGGATCTGTGCGGCACGGGCGGCAGATTCCATTTCCTCGGGTGTGGTCGACCGGCGCGCCAGCCTCAAATTCTCACGGATACTGGTGTTGAAAAAATAACTGTTCTGGGCGACCAGAGCGATCCGTTTCCGGACCTCATCCGCATTCTGCTCCTGGAGCGGCTGCTCTCCCAGCCGGATCCCGCCCGAATCATACTCCCAGAACCTGAACAGCAGATTGGCAATCGTGCTCTTCCCGGCACCACTCGGGCCAACGATGGCGATGGATTTTCCCTCGGGGAGGCTGAATGTCACCTCCTGCAAGGCGGGCGTGGTCTGGCCGGGATAGGCGAAGGTAAGGTTCGAGAATTCGATATTGGAGTGTTCGATAATTGTTGCTCGAGGTTCGACCTTCGAAGGTCGAATATCCTCTTTCACAGCCGGTTCCGCATCGACCACCTCAAATAATCGCCGGGCCGCCTCGCGGGATGCATTCCACATCTGGGCGGCCAGGGGCAGGGGAGTGACTGCTTCGAACGAAGCTAGGGTCATCAGGGCAAAGGTCCCGATCATGACACCGTTGATCTGGCCTGCCGTCACCTGTGGGATGACCAGTACCAGCACCACCCACAGCCCCAGGTTTGTCAGCAACGTCATGAGTGCAGAGTGGCTGCCGCTGATGCGCGCCATTTGCTTTTGGGTGCTTCCATAGGAAACGCTTGTTTTGGCAACCTGGCTGGCCCGGTCCTGGCCGCGTCCAAAGGCCAGGATGTCGGCGATGCCCTGGATCCCGTCCACGAGTTGGGTCTGCATGTCTGCACGCTGGTGGATCAGGTGCCGGCCCGGATTGCGACTGGCGATCTGCGATAGAAGCGGCAGGATCAGGCCCAGCAGCAGGAAAAAAGCAATCAGAACAAAAGCAATGGGCGGATAGAAGAAGGAGAAAAAGAAGGCAACACCCAGTCCGGTGAAGACAGCCGTCAGGGATGGAGAGATGACCCGCACATAGAAGTTTTCCAGGGTCTCCACATCGCCGATGACGCGGGTGAGCAGGTCCCCGCTTCTGTATTCCATCAGGCGGGCTGGGGCGAGAGGCTCGAGCTTTTCATAAAACCAGACCCGCAGCCGTGCAAGCAGGCGGAAGGTGACATTGTGCGAGACAAGCCGCTCCAGATAACGGAATACCCCGCGGCTGATGCCGAAGAAGCGCACGCCGACCACCGACACGCCCAGGTCCGCCACGGAGACATGCAGGGCTGCCGTGGAGATCAGCCAGGAAGATGTGCCGATCAATGCCACGCTCGCGCCGATGGTCAGGGTGCTGAGGAGCACGGAGAGGGCCACCAGGCCCCATGAGCCTTTGAGGAAGGAGAGCAGGCGGAAGAAGATCGATCGACTGTGGGCAGGGGAAGGGGGGTGGTTGGTGGATTGAATGTTTAAGGGGAAAGGTTGCAGGCCGGAGATCATTCTTGAGTCTGTAGGGATGATTGAGGCAGCCTCCTGATCCTCAACATGTAAACCTTCAACTTTTGAACCTGTAACGCCATAAGCATCCACCATTTCCGCGTATGCGCCATTTTGCGCCAGCAGCTCACGATGAGTGCCCTGCTCCACAATGTTTCCCGCCTCCAGAACGATGATCTGATCGGCTTTGAAAATGGTATTCAGGCGATGGGCGATTGTGATAACGGTTCGTCCCTGCATGAGGCGGCGGGTCGATTCTTCGAGCAGGGCTTCGGTCTCGGGGTCCAGGCTGGAGGTGGGCTCATCCAGGATAAGGATCGGCGCATCCTTGAGGAAAGCCCGGGCGAGGGCCAGGCGCTGCGCCTGTCCACCGCTGAGACGGGCGCCGCTCTCGCCGATCACCGTCTCATATTTGTCCGGCAGGGTCTGGATGAACTCATGCAGATGCGCGGCCTTCGCAGCTTCGATGACTTCCTGATCTGCCGCCTGCGGCTTGCCAAGACGGATATTTGCAGCGAGTGAGTCGTGGAAAAGGTGCGGCCTCTGCGGCACCCATGCGATGGCATCGATGGGCGGTGGTGAATCAAAAGCGGATGAGGAGATGCAGGTTGTAATTTGACCGGTGGTGGGCTGAATAAAACCAAGCAAAAGGTTTGCCAGAGTTGATTTCCCCGCTCCCGTCTTCCCGACCAGCGCGACCTGCTGGCCTGCTTTTATCTCCAGGTTGAGATTTTCCAGTGCAGGCGTGCTTTCGCCTGGATAGGTATAACTCACGTTCTCAAATTGAATGGAAGAAACTGCGTCACGGCTGTCTACCGATAACTGCCCACTACCTGCTGGCAGCGGTGTATCTAATATTTCATAGATCCGCTTGGCGGCGGTCGTACCGGACATCCCAGCATGGAAGCGGGCGCCGAGCATTCTCAAAGGCAGGTAAAACTCCGGGGCAAGCACGAGAATGAAGAATGCCTGGTGAAACTCCATCCTGGCATACAGCAGGCGGAAGCCGATCTCCACGGCGATGACAGCCGTGCTCAGAGTGGCCAGCAGCTCAAGTGCAAGGGCGGAGAGGAACGTGATCCGCAGCACACTGAGCGTGGTATCACGGAACTGGTTGCTGACTTTTTCGATGTTTTTTGCGTGAGCCCGGGACTGTCCGAACAGCTTCAAGGTGGTGAGACCCTGCAGGCTGTCCAGAAAATGGGCGGAGAGACGCGAAAGCGTCCGGTACTGGCGATGGGTGACGATCTCCGCTCCCTTGCCGATCATGATCATGAAGAACGGGATCAAAGGCGCGGTGATGAGCATGATCACTCCAGACAGCAGGTCGATCGGGAAGACGACGATCAGAATGCTGAGAGGCACCAGTGCGGTGACGACAAGCTGTGGCAGATACTGGCTGTAATAAGCATCCAGCGCTTCGATTCCCTCAACTGCAGCCGTGGTCAGATCGCCGGTGCGCTGTCCCCGCGTGTAGGCCGGTCCCAGTCTCAGGATGTGCTCGAAGAGACGCTCGCGCAGCTCGGTCTTGATGTGGACGGCCAGATGGTTGGCGCTGACTTCATTGATCCAGGTCATGAAGGCCCGCCCGGCGATCACGATGAGGATCAGCTGGAGCCAAAAGGTGACGTTTGCAAGGGTCTTTCCCTCAAGAAAAACGCCGTTGACAACACTGCTGATATAGTAAGCCTGGGCAATGATCAAGAGTCCTGCCAGAAAGCCGGACAGAATGGTTAGGAAAAGGGCAGTGCGTGAATCTTGAGTAAGGGAAAGAAGTCGTCGATGCATGGGGGTAGTGTACCGGGGAATGATGAAAACGCGCAAGGAGAGGAAAAGCTGGAGGCTCGGAGGAGCCTCCAGCTTCGATTCAATTAATCCTGTGCGCCCACTGGGAAGAAATCACCTGATGATGGATATTCCTCCACATCCACAGATTTCTTCAGGGCTGCTTCGGTTCCCTGGCGTGCAAATCTGTACATCAGGCGGACCATGATGACTCCGAGTGCGCCGTATACCAAAGTAAAACCAACCAGGCTGATCGTTACATCGGGCACTGTAAGGTTGGGAGAGATGCCCTGCGCGGTTGTCAGCAATCCCTGTACGATCCAGGGCTGGCGTCCCATTTCGGTGGTGACCCAGCCTGCCACACCGGCGATAAAAGGCAGAGGGATGGTATAGGGCATCCACCTCAGCCACCTTACAAGCCCAGATGGCCAATCGCGGACAACGACAAGCAGGGCGAAGGCAGATGCAAGGAACAGGAAAAATCCGATCCCGGCCATGCTGCGGAATCCCCAGTAGGTGGCCACCATCAGGGGAACATAGTCATTGGGGCCGTACAGCGCCTCATATTCCTTTTGCAATTCATTCACGCCCTTGATCTCGCAGTTAAAGTTGTTGCAGGCCAGGAAGCTCATCACATACGGAATGCGGATCGACCAGATCTCCTGTTTGCCGGTCAGATCGCCAATGGTGAGCAGCGAGAAGGAGGCCGGCTTTTCGGTCTCCCAGACGGCCTCGATGGAGGCGAGCTTCATCGGCTGGTAAAGACGCAGTTCCTGGCCCTGTTGGTGCCCGGTCATGAGGAGCAGGAAGGAGGCAATGAGACCCACCAGAGCTCCCACCTGGAAGGAAGGCATGAAGACCTCCAGCTCCCGGCCTCGCAGAATGTACCAGGCACTGACTCCCAGGATGAAAAATGCGGAGGTGGTAAATCCGGCGGCGATGGCATGGCGGAATAACAGCCAGCCTTTGGGATTGGTGATCAGCGCAAGGAAATCCACTAGTTGTGCATTGCCCGTGACCGGATCGATCACGTAGCCCACCGGATGGTGCATCCACCCACTGGCCAGCAGGATCCAGACCGCCGAGAACAAACTCCCGATGGCTGCCATCCAAATGGAGAATAAGTGGACTCTTTTGGAGACATGTCCTTCGCCAAAGATCCAGATGCCAATAAAGACCGACTCGAGGAAGAAGGCCATCATGGTTTCGATGGCCAGCAGGGAGCCGAAGACATCCCCGACAAAGCGGGAATACTGGGACCAGTTCATCCCGAACTGGAACTCCTGAACCAATCCGGTCACGACTCCCATGCCAAAGTTGACCAGGAACAGCTTGCCCCAGAATTTGGCCATGCGTCGATAGCGCTCCTGGCCGGTGCGATAGTATATGGTTTGAAAGACCGCAACAAACCAGACCAGCCCCAGCGTGAGGGGGACAAATAAAAAGTGAAACGCAGTGGTGATTCCAAATTGAATACGAGAGAGGGTGACAATATCCATTCCATACCTCAGTAAAGTGCCCGGCTTTATAGAAAATTCAGCTTGTGAAACATGCCACAATTTGACTTAATATACTAAATAAGGTCTAATTTATGGTTAATTTCACATAAGAAGTGTAAAGAAAAATATATATTTTGTTAACAAAGATTGGAAATAAAAAAACTCACCCTGAATATCAGGATGAGTTTTTGATCACTGAAATTATTTCTATCTGGTTCTATCTCCACTTACTCTGCACAGCAACTGTATATATCTTGATATTCAGCACAATGAATCGCCATAACTGGTAGAGCTTGAAGTTCATCCAGAACTTTTCAGAGTCTGAGAATTCCTGTTGCGTGTTCATGGTTTACTCCTATTCAGGGATCAGTTTCCAGCCGAAGTTGGCTTTGAATTTCCAGATGAAGGTGTGGTGCAGCATGAACTTCATCCAGGCGCCGCTCAGACCCATTTCGAGGTGGGAGGTGAACAGGTCGCGCCCATATTCATTTTGATATTTCTTCCGATCCGGGACGACGGGACGCATGACAATCGTGACCGCGTTGCCATCCCACAGATTGTCGCCCATGGAGGCGATGCAGGCCGCGACCATTTCGGTCATGCGCTCGCTGTGAGTCATCTCCCCTTTTTCGATGAGGTCTGCAATGTTCATGGCGACCACGCGGCTGATCACACCGCTGACCATGCCGGTACGCGGCGGAGCAGGTGCGATGGCTATATTGTTTTTGTTTGTAAACGGTTTGGAAATCGGGCCGGGAGGCGCGAAGGCAATGCCTGCCGCGAACATGTTCGGGTAGGTGGGATTGTTATATTTTGCAGGCCAGGCTTCGGGTGTCTGGGAAAGCTCAGGGTAGGGCAGACCGTATTTCCCGTCCACAAGCAGGAATCCGGCCGGATTGGTCACTTTGGAGGAGAGATCCGAGCCATCTTTCGCAACATACTTGATCGGCTGGCCTTTGAATTGCGGGATGAGCATGGAGAAATCAAACTCAGTCGTGCCTTCCTCACCCTCATAGTTCTGCCAGTGGATTTTTCCCTCTTCGACGCGGGTTACACCCGTCTGCACCTGGTAACGGATGCCGTGATCGTTGAACACCGAGCGGATGAATTCATCGCTGCGCATCACGTGGCCACTGCGCTTGATCTGTATGCCGTTGACGCCGAAGTCTCCCAGCGCAGGCTCGTTCGACAGCCACAGAATATCCGCCCGGTTGCGCAGTCCCTTCTTGACCAGGTCCTTGTGGACGTTGACGATATATTCGAAGGCCGCCCCCTGGCAGGTGGCGCCGGGATGGCCTGTCCCAATGACGATCCTGACCTTTTCCCCTTTCTTCATCCGTTCGCAAAGAGCCAGGTAGGCATCGCGGGTCTTGACCGCATGGGGCAGCGAACAAATGGAATGGGTGAAGCCGTTCTCCGGTCCCAGGCCGGGCGTTCCGGCAAAATTCAAAAGCGGCCCGGGTGCAACGACAAGGTAATCATAGTCCAGTCGGACCTGTTTGCCTGTCCCAACCTCCTCCCCGCGCACATATTGGTCGCCCGCGTCCGGGTGGATCTCTTTTGCCGCAGCATGGACAAACTTAACTTTCTTCTTGCCATAGATCGGTTGCAGTTTGAAGATCGTCTTTTCCGGTTTCATATGACCCACTCCCACCCAGACCCAGGAGGGGACGTAGCCAAAGACAGCCCGGTTGCTGATCACGGTGATGTCATGTTTGCGGCCGAGCCTGCTCCCCAGATACAAGGCTGCTGTATGGCCGGCAAATCCTGCTCCAATCACAACAATTTTAGCCATGGATCCTCCTATTTTTATTGACAATATGTCATAAATTTGTGACAGTAATAGGAAAAAAAGAACCGGAGCAGGCATACCTTTCGGTGTCTTGCTCCGGCCAGGATGATTAGTAGACCAGTGTCTTCTTATCTGTGGTAATTCGCTTGCGGAACATGTAATAGGTCCAGCCCTGGTATATGAGCACGATGGGGACGAAGATCAAGGCAACGACCGACATGACCGTCAGGGTGTATTGGGAGGAGGATGAGTTGAAAATGGTCAGCGACCACTTGGGATCGAGGCTGGAGATCATCACGCGCGGGAACATCAGCAGGAAGAAGGCCACCTGGGTCAGCACGATATTCAGCGACACAACGATGAACGCCCAGCCTTCCATCTTGCGGTTAATGAAATAGATCGAGACCAGCAAGGTTACCACGGAAAGAATGGGGATGACACCCGGGTTCACGCCGATCTTGTTCAGGATATCGGTGTAGAAGTAGGTGGCGATTCCCAGCAGGACGACCATGATCGCGGCGAAGATGTACAGCTTCTTGGCAAAGGCACGGGCGCGCTCGCGCAGGTCACCATCCAATTTAAGGGACAGGAAATTGGCGCCGTGCAGGAGGAAGACCGCCACAGTCGTCAGACCGCCGATCAAGCCATAGGGATTGAGCAGGCTGAAAGTGATCATGAAGCCGTTGGTCGGGTTGCCGTCGTGGCCGACGATGTTCATGTCAGGACCGATCGGAACACCTTTGGCCAGGTTGGCAAAGGCGGCGCCCAGCAGCAGCGCGGCCAGGAAGGAGCCAATGGCGATCATCCAATCGAAGCGATGGCGCCAGGCCGGATTGGCATCCTTGGAGCGATATTCAAAGGAAATGCCGCGGATGATCAGGCCGATTAGGAGCAGGAACAGGGCGATATAGAAGCCGCTGAACATTGTGGCGTACCACATCGGGAAGGCGGCAAAGGTCGCGCCGCCGGCAGTCAGGAGCCAGACTTCGTTGCCATCCCAGGTCGGGCCAATAGCATTGATGATGGCGCGGCGCTCCTCATCCTTTTTGCCGAGGAAGGGGAGCAGCATTCCCACGCCAAAGTCGAAGCCTTCGAGGAAGTAGAAGCCGATCCACAAGACGGCGATCAGGATAAACCAAAGGGTTTGCAGAAATTGGTAGGACATGTCATGCCTCTTTCGTTAGTCTTGTGCGCCGACGGGGAGCACTTCGCCCATGCCGCCCTCTACATCAACGGATTCATGCATGGCAGCATCCGGACCGGCGATGGCATACTTTCTCATCAGGTAGAACATGGCTGCTGCAAGAGCGCCGTACACTGCCACGTAACCGATCAGCGAGGTCGCTACATCGAGTGTGGTGAGGTTGGGGGAGACAGCCTTGGCGGTCAGGAGCAGGCCCTGCACGATCCAGGGCTGGCGACCAAATTCCGTCAGGATCCAGCCGCTCATATTCGCCAGGTAGGGAAGAATGATGAACCACGGAACCCACTTCATCCATTTTGCGTTTTCATAGTTAGGCTTGCGGGTGGCAAGCAGGAACAGGAAGGTAACCAGCATCATAAAGAAGCCGATTGTCATCATGATGCGGAACGCCCAGTACGTGGCAACCATCAGCGGAACGTAATCACCGGGTCCATATTTGGCTTCATATTCCTTTTGGATATCATTCACGCCGCGCACTTCGCAGTTGAAGTTATTGCAGGCCAGGAAGCTCAAAACATAAGGAACCCGGATCGACCAGACTTCCTTTTTGCCACTCAGGTCACCAATCGTCAGCAGCGAGAACGACGCCGGCTGGGAAGTTTCCCAGTGTGCTTCGACCGATGCGAACTTCATTGGCTGGGTAAGATACATATACTGTCCATTGGTATGGCCGCCCAGGAATACAAAGACGCTGGCGATCAGGCCTACGAGTGCAGCCATGGGGAAGGTGCGTTTGAAAAGATCGACATTCTGCTTGCGGACGATATGATAGGCGCTCACCCCCAGGATCAGGAAGGAGGCCGTGGCAAGACCGGAGGAAATGGTGTGCCAGAAGAACAACCAGCCCTTGGGATTTGTGATCAGCGCGAAGAAATCCACCAGCTGGGCATTGCCGGTGACGGGATTGATGATGTAGCCCACCGGGTGCTGCATCCAGCCGTTTGCGAGCAGGATCCAGAGGGCGGACAGGTTGGAGCCGATCGCAACGAGCCAGATCGACGCCAGGTGAACCTTATCCGGGACCTTGCCTTCGCCAAATATCCATATGCCGAGGAAGGTGGACTCCAGGAAGAAAGCCATCAGCGCTTCCACGGCCAGGGGGGCGCCGAAGATGTCGCCCACAAAGCGTGAATAATCCGACCAGTTCATGCCGAACTGGAATTCCTGGACGATGCCTGTCACGACGCCAATGGCAAAATTGATCAGGAACAGCTTGCCCCAGAATTTTGTCAGCTTGCGCCAGGATTCATCCTTGGTCTGGTAGTAGCGGGTCTGCATGTAGGCCACAAACCATCCAAGCCCCAGTGTGAGGGGGACGAATAGGAAGTGGTAGACAGTTGTCAGACCGAACTGCCATCGTGAGAGTGATAAGGGATCCATAGATTCTCCTTCAAAAATGATGCACGCGCCCTCCGGCCGTGCGAATTCCTACACCAAACTCGGCATCCTTATGGGAATACCGAGAGCTTCCTTTGCCAGGTCTTCGAATGTAATGGCTGCCATCTCGCGCATCATCGCCACCTGGACGCGACCCCATTTCGGGCGGACGGGACAGTCGGCCTGGAACGGGCAATCATCCTCCCCTTTGACCTGCATACACTCCGACAGAAGGACCGGACCTTCGAACAGCTCCACCACATCCTTGAGCGTGATCTGCGAAGGGTCGCGGGGGAGAGACAGGCCGCCATCCCGGCCGGCGAAGGTATTGATCAGGCCTCCGCGTGATAATTGGGCGACGATCCTGCCCATGAATGCCTTTGGGATCAACATTTCCTTTTGTATATCCGCGCTGGATAGCCGTGCACCCTCCTCGCGTTTGGCAAGGGCCAGGACAACCCGGACGGCATAATCAGTTTGGCGGTTGATTTTGAGCATTTTAAGATTGTTTTAAACCATTACTGCAAAGGTAAACGTTGACCTTTATTGTAAGCATTCCTATTATACAGTAATGTGCAAATTATCACAAAGGGCTTGTGACAAATGTAATGTTCAATTTTTTCTCTCCTTTATCTTTTTTTCAGATGGAGAGATTTCAGTTCTCCAGAAATACAGGAACGAGGCAGTATAATGTCTCAAAATTTCTGTTGAGGTATTGAATGATCAATCCCGTAATCTATACGTTCCATATTTTCGGATATGAATTTCCGTTGCGCTGGTACGGTGTCATCGTGATGATTGGCGTCATCGTTGCCTCGCTGGTAATCGAGCGTGAGCTGAATCGGCGCGGTGAGAGAGGGGACCGGATCTGGGATATTCTCATCTGGGTGCTGCCTGCCGGTATTGTGGGTGCCCGTCTCTGGTATGTTGCGAATGCCACGATCGGCGGAAATCGCTTTTACATCGAAAACCCGATTCAGATTATCAATATTCCACAGGGGGGGCTTCACATCTTTGGGGGCTTTTTGTTCGGTGCTGCAGTCTTACTCACCTACTTGCGCCAAAATAAACGGGATCCGTGGATCTACCTGGACGCCGCCGCACCCGCTCTCCTGATCGGCCAGGCCATCGGGCGCATCGCAAATTTCATCAACCAGGAGCTGTACGGACCGCCGACAACCCTTCCCTGGGGAATTCCCATTTCTGCGGAACACCGGCTCCCCATCTACCCCGTGGACCTTTATCCCGTTGCGACGACTCGCTTCCACCCAACTTTTGCCTATGAGATCATTTGGAATCTTTGTGCTGCAGGGTTCCTGTTATGGCTGTCCCGCCGCTATAAGGATCAGGTCAAGCCGGGAACGATTTTTGCAGGCTGGCTGGTACTGGCCGGCCTGGGCCGTTTCTGGATCGAATTTTTCCGGCCCGACCAGCCCAAGATCGGCGGCCTGGGACTCAGTTATTCGGCGGTGATCTCGGTATTGATGGCAGCGACCGGTGTGATCATGCTCCTGGTGCGCTACAAGAAACTCCATCTGAAGATCGCAGAAAACTGGGAGGAGCAATACCATGTCGATGAAACCCCTGTACAGGAATCGATGGAGGAAGTGGACGCGACAGACACGACGGCGAAAAAGGAGTCCTTGATCCATAAGAAGGCAAGAGAAAAGATCGCAGCCCGGGAGGCAAAGAAACAATCTGCTGGCACACCGGGTGAAAATAAATCCTGAGCATCTCGCTGAATCAAAACAGCTCCCGAAGAATTCTTCGGGAGCTGTCATTTAATCGACGGCAGATACAACGACGGTCTGTGAGACCACTTCGTCGTTGATCTCCTCCTCCCGCCTCTCAAAACCAAACCGCTCGAAGATGTCAGCGTACATTTCCAGGATCTGCCTGTGGGTAAATCCCATCTCCTCGTATGAATAAACGTGATCGCTGTGAAAGGTCAGTGTCTCTTTGACTGCCTCATCCACGATGCGGTCGAGCCCTGGCTTATCGGGATAGCCAAACTGCTCATAGAAAGAGCGGATGACCTGCTCCGGGCGCTGGATCAGATCATCGTAGTTCAGGATCAGGTGCCGGGGGGAGGGATGCGTGTCCAGGTACTGAAGCGGATAGCGGTACCAGTGCTGTGTCAGGTCCACGATCTCATCCAGATAAAGATACTTCTCCTCCGGCTCCGTAAATTGACGGCGGGCATAATTGATCCACGAGACGGTGGAGGGCAGCATGTCGAGCGGATTGCGCGCCAGGTAGATGATGCGCGCGTCCGGAAACAATTCAAGCAGTGTTGCGATCTTGGGACTGAACGCCGGGTTCTTGGCGACAAAGTATTTCTTGCCCGTGGCATACATATGTCGCTGGAGCATGGACTTGTAGAACTTCATGATCCGGTGTCTGCGCTCGGGCGACAGCGCCTCATCGAAGTGCTGGTAGTTCGGCATCTCGTCCATGAACGGGAACATAAAAGTGACCCAGAACGAGTCCCAGATGTGGAGCAGGATGTTCTCGTCCTCCTCCGGCTGGAAAAAAGAGATGGAATGGATCTTGACCTGGCCGAGCGTACGTTTATCGAACGCGAACAGGAGCCGGTGGAGATGTCCACCCAGTTTTTTATCCAGCTTGGAGAAAAATTGGGTGATCTTCTTTTGGGTTACAGACGGAGTGAGATAAATATCCCAGGTGGTCAGACTGGTAAAGGCTTCCGTATCGCGCGAAAGCAGCCGGTGCAGGAAAGTGGAGCCGCTTCTGAGGTTGCCGATGATGAAGAGAGGTTTTTCAATGATCTGGGTCTTATGCCCCGGGAAGAAAATGTCGTCCAGGAAAAAGCACAGCCAGTGGATTAGCGATCCAATCGGCCAGATTGTGTAGAACATCAAGAGAAAAAGGATGCGTTTGCGGGTCAGACGGGCGGGGGTGTTTTTGGCGGCGAAGAAGGAGCGGTAGGTGGTTCGCCAGAAGAGGCGGAAGTTATAGGACATAGAGTTGAGTGATCCTTACCTGGCTTGCATAAAAAAAGCCCGTTAGGGCTTTCTCTGCTGCTATTCTATCAGGAATTGTTTTTTTTGTTCACAAAATTTTCGCCTGCCTGTCCTTTTTTAACGATGCAAAATTGCGCTTGTGATGCCGGCTCGCCCTGTACAGCTATTCTTTTTCCACCAGCTCCTTGAAGTGTTCCATATCCCTGCGTGTCCGTGCGGCGAGATTTTTTCTGTATAGCGGGCCCATGATCTTCATCAGAAGTGTCTTGAAACGGTATTCGGTTTCCGTTGTCCACAGGGTCTCTTCCTGTCCCCGTACTGCGAATCGGTGCCGAACCGTGTTGGTGGCAAATTGATTTTCATATCTTTGTTCGAGACACTCCGGCTCCTGCCGCTGTGTGATCGTCTCAACAAGGGAAAACACACGCCCCTTTTCGGTGAAGGTCAACCTGGACTCTGCACCAGGTTGACCTTGTGTACCATTGATGAGCCTGATCTCGACCAGGGATGGCTGCCAGCTCTTGATCTTTTCAGGATCGTTAAAGACCTGCCATACCTGGCTGCGTGGTTTGTTGATGATGAGATCGAGTTGGTATTTCATTATTGTTGCGGATTATTTTTTCAGGAATTCCAAACTCCGCTTCCAGGCAATTTCGGCTGCCTGCGGATCGAACTCGGGACGGTTTTCCTCAAAGAACCAGTGCGGCATTTGTGGATAAATATGAAAAGTAGGATTCAACCCGGCGGCACGCATATCGGCTTCCATGGCGCGGATCCCATCCAGGGGTTCCCAATCATCGGAATCGGAGAAGTGGCCCAGAATATCAGCTTTGATCTTTCCAAAGTCCTCTCCACCGGCTCCATAGAATAACACGACATGACCGATGTCCTCCGGTTGCTCGCCTGCCAGCGCCAGCGACCAGGCCCCGCCCATTGAGAAACCGACCAGGGATAACGGTCCCTTGCGGACCTCCGGTCTGCTGCGCATGAAATCGACCAGCGCGGCGACGATGGCCTGTTTTCGCTCGGCGCTCAATTCGGACATGATCTGCTCGGCTTCGGCAACCGTTTCTGCGATGCGGCCTTCATTCAGATCAGGCGCAAAAGCCGCAAAACCTTCCGATGCAAGCCGGTCACAGAGATCCTCGAAAAATTGATTCAATCCCCACCAGGCGTGGAGCACGATCACACCCGGCGCCTCGGACTGCGACGGCGTTGCCAGATAGCCTTTTGCCGGTTGTCCATTTACATCGAAGGAAATTTTCTGTCCGTTCATGATCCATTCTCCTTTTTAAATTTTTCAACACCCTGGGCTGTCAACGATTCCAGTTCCTTGAAAAGGCCCGGCTCTACTTTTTTAAAGCTAAAGCAGGATTTTCCCTGCATGCGCTTCTTCAACACAGGCGAAATATCCTTTAACAGCTCGGGATACATATAAACGGGCATCAGGTGAAACGACACATAATTTTTCTTGATTTGTACCGAGCCGAAGAAGAGCTCCTTTTTCCACTTTTTGCTGTAGGGACCATCCAGGGAAAAGGTGTCTGGTGTATCTGCCTTAACGGCAAGGTTTTTGGAATAGGGTTCGAAAATCTTTTTCAGTTGTTCAAAGATAAGAGGGAATTCACTTTGCGCGGACATGCACTTCTCCTTTCTGAATATCGATCAATAAATATCAAGCCAGTTTTTTCTGCGCCATTTTCACCCAGGTTGCATCCACCTTTACCAGGCGATTCTTTTTAAGATTTTCCCTCATGATCCAGTGGATATCTGTATTGTGCGCGTCCAGCCATTTTTCCATCATTGGTTTCCCTTCATCGGGGAGCGCGGCGACGGCAACACTCCAGCAGTAGCCCAGGGCCTGGCGTAATACTTTGAAGGACTCGTCCCTGTGATTGCTGGCCGATTCCATGGAAGCAGTCATCCGATCCAGAATTTGGAGCACCTGCCTGGCATGCTTGGACTGCTTCAACAGGCGCGGCTCTGCAAGTGCCGCAGCTGCAGCGCGTTTCTCATACCAGCCTCCCCGCGCCCATTTCTTCATTTCACGCAGTAATAAGTCCATATTCTGGTCGCCGGTCAGTTGCAGCCCTGTGGCGATGGCTTCACGAATCCGCCAGCGGGGATCGGACGCATATTCGCGCAGGCGATTGAGCAGGTCGGGCTGGGATGCTGCCAGCCTGCCCAGGCCCATGACTCCACAAAAAACGACAAATACCTCAGGCGTATTTTCCCCGGCATGGTAGGTGAGAAAGTGCTCGAATTGTTTTTGATTTCCCTCCTGCGCAACTGCGTGGGCAAGCTCCAGGTTGCCGCGCGGACCCGGCAGACCGGAATTCTCGAGGAGGAATAAATCCCACTCTTTCATAGCACGCAACACCTGCCGGTATTCTTCGATTCCGGACATGATTTACGGAGCGGCAACCGTTACTCGCACGTAGATGGGCTGCCCAAAGGGGTTGCCGCCGGGGTCATAAGCCTGCCAGGCACTTTCGTATACCCCGTCTGTGAATGGCGCAGTGAATGGGATTTGAATGGTGGCCTGTGTCCCGGCGCGGGCCGGGTAGAGCATTACCTCGTCAGGCGCGCCAAGATTTGCTCCTCCAAGGTGTTTTAATCGATATGAGGAGTTCCAGTTACAGGTACCGGTATTTTGTACCAGCCATTGTTTGTCGATGTTCGAGCCATAGGTGACAAAGGAATTATCTGGAACTGTCACATCGTTGATAAAACTGAGATCGTTGATACAGTCCTTTGGATTGGCGGTCGGGATGATGGTGGGGAGCGGCGTGGATTGGATGACCACGATCTCTTTGGTCGGCTGGATGATCAGAGTCGGTTCGATGAGCGGTGGCTGCATGGTCGGCGCTCGAAAAGGCGGGGGGGTGGGGGTGGAGGAGCAGGCGAACGCAAAAAGAGGGAGAAGAATCGCTGGAACGGTTAACAAGCGGGGGCCTGGAAAGAAGCGGATCGTCATCATAAAAAAAGAAGGGCGACCCGTTGCCGAGTCGCCCAACGGGCTTCCTATTCTTCTTCAGCGACTGCGCCGCCGTCGTCGCTTCCACCGATATCCAGTGGCAGGGCGATCTCGCCGCTTAGGGCCTTCTGGCGAATGACCGTCTCGATCTCTGCCATCAGGTCGGGGTTCTGGCGCAGGTAATCCTTGGCGTTCTCGCGTCCCTGGCCAATGCGGATGTCACCATACGAGAAGAAGGCGCCGCGCTTCTGGACGACTTCGAACTTCGTGGCCAGATCCAGCACGTCACCGGACTTGGAGATGCCCTCGTTGAACATGATGTCGAACTCGGCCGTGCGGAAGGGAGGCGCCACCTTGTTCTTGACCACCTTGACGCGGGTGCGGTTGCCGATCACTTCATCGCCGACCTTGATCGCCTGGATGCGGCGCACGTCCATGCGCACGGAGGCATAGAATTTGAGCGCCTGGCCACCGGTGGTGGTCTCGGGATTGCCGAACATCACGCCGATCTTCTGGCGCAGCTGGTTGGTGAAGATGACGGCCGTCTTGGTCTGGTTGATCGCGCCCGATAGCTTGCGCAGTGCCTGGGACATCAGGCGGGCCTGCACGCCCATCGACGGGTCGCCCATGTCGCCTTCGATCTCTGCCCGGGGCACGAGCGCGGCCACCGAGTCGATGATGATCACATCCACACCGCCCGAGCGGACGAGGGTCTCGGTGATCTCGAGCGCCTGTTCGCCGGTATCCGGCTGCGAGACGAGCAGATTGTCGATGTCCACGCCGACGCGGGCAGCATACACGGGATCCAGCGCGTGCTCCATGTCGATGAACGCGGCCGTGCCCCCCACGCGCTGCGCCTCTGCCACAATGTGCTGGCAGAGGGTTGTTTTACCTGAGGATTCCGGACCATAGATCTCGGTGATCCGTCCCCGCGGCACGCCGCCGACGCCGAGGGCGATATCCAGTGATAATGAACCGGTGGGGAATGACTCTGTTACCATGCCATGGGCCTGTCCAAGCGGCATGATCGAGCCTTCGCCGAAGCGCTTGAGAATATCACCGACGGCTTTATCGAGAACGGCGCGCTTTGCACCATCTACGTTACGATTCTGATTAAGTTCTTCTGCTACGGGGGCTTTTGCTTTACGAGGTGCCATTTCTTGATCTCCAAATACAAGTGTAAGGGTCAGATTTGTGTGTTTGGGAAGTATAGCACAGATGTTCTGAGCGTCAAGGTAAAAAAGTGTCGAGCATCGGGTTCCAGGTGACAAATTTGTTGGTTTAGGGCTTGGCGGTTGGAGAAGGAGTTAAGAAATAAAGCTTGGGCGCGGGCGGTGTCGCGACTTGAAATCCATCCTGGCCGTTGAAGGTAAAGTATGTGACCTGGCCGGGATAAATATCCAGCCAGTACTGCATTGGCTTATCTTTATAAATAAAGCTGATCTTATACAGTCCCGCGGGAAGATCGCTCAATACCAGGTTTTCATTGTAATAAGGATCAGAGTTTACCGGACCTTCCGCATAGGTTTTCACCGTGCGCAAGGGCACTTCGGACGGCATGGGCCTCACGTCCACTCTGAACTGGTAGAGCAGGTCGCCTTCATCATCCGTCAGGCGCCCCACCAGAATGCCCCAGCCTTGCGGAGGAGCCATCCAGAGCTCGGGGTTATAGGTTTTGTAGAAAGTGTTATCACCCAGACGCACTTCGAAATGCAGGTGAGGCCCGGTCGTCGCACCGGTATCGCCGACCAGACCGAGCACGTCGCCCGTTTCGACGTGCTGTCCCACCACCGCGATGATCTTGCTCATATGGGCATAGATCGTATAGAGAGGCTGACCCTTGTAGCCGAAATCATGGCGCACAACGACGGCCTGCCCGTAGGGGTCGCCGATATTCCCCGGTACTTCTGAGAAGAGGCCCCAGTCGGCCGAGACAACGGTGCCAGGGCCGGCGGCCAGGAT
>JBLMZU010000545.1:0-4311 GCA_050258995.1 Bacteroidota bacterium | reverse complement strand
CAACCTCGACGAGCTCTACAACCTGATCACCCTGCTTAAACCAGGACAGCTCAAGACCCCGCGTGAATTCCGCAAACAGTTCGTGACCGGCGGCGATCCGCGCCTGCCGAAAAACCGCGGCCAACTGCGCAGTCTGCTCGGCGACGTGATGGTCCGCCATACCCGCAGCCATGTCAATATCAAGTTGCCGCCACGGCAGGCCAGCACGATCCGTCTCAACCTTTCCACGGAGGAAAGTGCTTTTTACCAGGCCGTCAGCGCCCTGGTACGTGAGCACCTGAAAACCCAGCCTTCCAGGAAGGAAGGAAATGATGCAGATCCTGCTTCTCCCGACGAGAACAAAAAAGAGACTCTCCGACAGGTGGACCGTTTTGCTCTGCTCACTCTTCAGCGCGAGATTGGCAGCAGCCCCGCCGCGGCGGAACAAACCCTGCTCTCACTGGCCGGGCACACATCCAATCCTGACAGCCGCCGCGAGATGTTGGAGTTGGCCGGCCGGTCCACTCGGGTCAGCGCCTGGGCCAAGGCCGAGGCGCTCGAGAAGCTGCTCGCCAGCCTGCTCAGCGATCCGTCGGAAAAAGTCATCATCTTTACCCATTTTCGCCGCACCCTGGATCTGCTAACCGAACGGGTGAGAGCAATGGATCTCTCGCCGGTCGTTTACCACGGCGGGATAGATCTTTCTGCCAAAAACCAGGCCATAGACGATTTCGAGCACCGCGCCCAGGTGCTGCTGTCGACCGAGGCGGCCGGGGAAGGCCGCAACCTACAGTTCTGCCGCACGATGATCAATTTCGACATCCCGTGGAATCCCATGCGCATCGAGCAGCGTGTCGGCCGCATCCATCGCGTTGGACAGACACGCGACGTTCGTATTTTCAACCTTTCCGCCCGCGGCACCGTGGAGGACTACCTGCTCGAGATCCTTGACCAGAAACTCAACATGTTCGAGCTTGTCATCGGCGAAATGGATATGATCCTAGGCCAGCTCTCTGACGAGCGCGACTTCGAAGACCTGCTGCTCGATATCTGGGTGGATGCACAATCCCCGGAGGAACTGCAAACGGGCTTTCAGAAACTGGGCAAAACGCTGGCTGCCGCCCGCCAGGCGCACCAAAAATCCCAGGAATACGACGGCGCCCTGTTCGGCGAAGACTTCGCGGCGGAGTAGACCATGGCGGAAAGCGTTTCACTCGAAGATCTGGTCCTGGGTTACTGCCGGGAGTTGGATGGCCTGGTGGAGCCACCCGCCTATGGAGCGTATGAAGTACTCCTGCCTGACGAGGTTGCTGCCCGGCTGGGGACGGAGTCGCACCAGCGTCTCGCCTTTTCGCCCGAGGCCAAAAACTCACACTATATTCACTTTGGTCATGTCCTGGTGGACTCTATCGTGGAGGAGCTACGTCAGAAAACCGCCAATGCGCGGTTCTTCATAAACAATGTTCGCCTCGAAAAACCTGGACTCTATGGGGTGGTTGAAAAGGCCTTTTCCCTGCCCAATGCAAAGATGTTCTCCGTCCCGGGTTCTACACCGAAAATTCAGATGCACCATTACATGCGGCTTAATTTCAAAGTCAGCCTGATCGCCGATGAAAAACGCGAGCTGATGCTGCCGATGTGGATGGACCTGCAGGGCGGATACGCCGTCCAGGGTAGTGAGATCGAGCGACTGGCGATCTTTGAGCCAGAAAACGAATTTCAGAACATTCCCTCCGTGTCACTGCTATGGAGCAACGAGTCCCTGTTTTCGCCCGGCGCATTGACAGGCCTGCTGGAACGCGCCCGTCGCTCGGCCGCTCTTGACCTGGGCAATATACTCACCTCTCTGCAAAAACGGCTGCTGCGCTTTTTGGAACTCGACCGCGCCCGTCTGAATGATTATTATGATCACCTGCGAAAGGACGCCGAGCGTCGCCTGCAAAAAGCGGAGATGGACCGTCGTCCGGCACTGGAGGATAAGCTGTCTGCCATTGTGGCCGAACGATCATCCAAGCTGGCAGACGTGGAACAAAAATATCGTCTTCATACCCAGTTGGAGCTGATCAACCTGGCGGTGGTCGCTCAGCCCAAGCTCGACCTGATGGTCGAGATCAGTAAACGTGGGGTTGCAGTGAAGCGCCGCGCCACATGGGATCCACTCCTGCATGTTGTCGAAGGGCTGGTCTGTGATGTATGCGAGCGCCCTGGTTATTCACTTATGCTTTGCGAGAACGGCCATCTGGTGCACGGGGAATGCCTTGCCCCTCAATGCGTGGAATGTAAGCGTACGTTCTGCCAAAATTGCGCAGACGAAGTGAAAAACTGCGTTGTGTGCGACCGGCCGGTCTGTATTCACAGCCTGCACCGCTGCAGCGAATGCGGCCGATCAACCTGTCATCAGCATGTTGATGAGTGTCACGCCAATGCAGGCCAGCCGCGCCGGGTTTTAGTGGAACAACCTGTCAGTCAGGAACCAGCTCCTACACTCCAATCGGCCCAAAGTGTGAGTCTACCCACCGGCGGAACGGGAAAAGCGCCAAGAAAAAAGACACCCGCAAAGAAACAGGTGTCGAAAGCCCGGCTATCTACTGCATTTGAATCCCTCACGAAGGTCCACCCCGCAGTTACTGGGGATTACATGGATGTACAGGCCATCCCGGCGGAGAACTTGATTGTCGCCTGGGTGCTGGTCAAGAAGCACGAGATCGCCACCCGCCAGTGGACCATGACCGATCAGGGCATTGGGGTGGACTGCTGGTGTGAAAAAAATAACTGCCCGGAGCGAGGGGTCGTTTTCCGCCCTGCACCCGCCGAGCAGATCAAGGAGCAAATGATGAGCTTTATCGAGGACTTCGCCGCGGAGTACGGGGTGCCGCTCAAGAAGATCCATTACTTCCATTTCCGTCTTGGCAGACAGTTCCCTGAAACCAGCTTGAAAGTCCCTGCCAGTTGGAAGGAACCAGCCACGCTGGAACGCGCCTGGGAAGGGTTCGATGCGCTGAGGATGAAGAACAGGAAATAGACCTGAAGATCGCTTTCCTTTCAAAGTTGTGCAAAAAAGGAATATACCGCAATGGCAAATGTTGAAGAAGAGTATCTGGATGTTCTGCAAAACATAGAATTTGCGATCGTCAGTGTCTACCGTAGTGAGCAGGCATTGTCCGATTATGATGTCAACAAGATCCTGAACGTTTTGATTTCCGGCTATCAAGCCGAACTTTCAAGAAGAGATTTCAGCAAGCCAAATCTATCGACCTTGCAGGAACAATTGTATGAAAGTGTAAAGGATATGTGCGAATGGCGGCTGGGGCGGAAAGCGATCTTTAAAAAGGAAAAGCATCTCCAAGTGAAAAAGCTTGGACCCCTATCGGTTGAAGAAATCATCGCCTGTTTAAAACGAATCCGTAAATCGGTCGAGACGTGGACCAAGCAGGGCGGCCGGAAAGGCTATCTAGAGTATATTGACCAGTTTCTTCTGTGAAAGAAGCTGCCAAAAGAACAAAAAGTGCCTTCGGCACCGGACTCATTTTATGGATGGGCTGTGTCAAGGAGAATCCAGCGGCAAATAGAATGAATCTTTGTCTACGCGCGCAAAGGATCGCAAGTACAGTCACAAGCCGGATGTCTGCAACTGTAAATAAGGAACTCGTTTATTTACAGTTGCGCGCTTAAGTGTTATTATAGACCTGCCATACATACAGTTTAAAATAAGTAGCAGGTGCAATGGATCCGAATGACTTTCGCTCTCCCGAGGCAGGGCAGGTTGTCAAAACTCAAAAGGGTTACTATGCCTTTATTCCAGCACCCTTGCCTCCCAACCTGGGCTGGTCACTGTCTTTAGTTTCTGCTTTGTCGGATGCAGAGCGTGACTTGAGCCGCCTGGCTACAATCGCAGGAGCTTTCCCTTTTCCAAGGCTTTTGACCCAGCCATTTATGCGCCGTGAAGCGGTACTCTCCTCCCGGATTGAAGGCACGCGCGCGACTCTGGCAGAATTATATACCTATGAGTCTGCACAGTTATCCTTTATTGAGGCAGGCAATGATGTGCGTGAGGTTCACAACTACGTCACAGCACTGGATTATGGCTTGGAACGCTTGAAGACTTTACCGGTCAGTCTTCGATTGATCCGGGAGCTCCATGAGAAACTGATGCAGCGTGTGCGCGGTGGGAACTTAACCCCCGGAGAATTTCGCCGCACCCAGAACTGGATTGGGCCTGCCGGCAGTACCATCATGACGGCAACATATGTTCCTCCTCCTGTAGATGAGATGCACTCGGGATTGGGCGATTTAGAAAACTTTATCCATGCACGCACTGATGTACCAGCCCTG
>JBLMZU010000544.1:0-3802 GCA_050258995.1 Bacteroidota bacterium | reverse complement strand
CCGATGACTTTTAGGCCATTACCATAAGTTCCAGCATCATGGGGATTCTTGATACCAAAAATCTGTCAATATCGACAAACATAGTCTTGTATCATATAATAAGATATCGATCGCCAAGGATGCAGGGTCAAAGTCGGCGGTCTTTTTTATCGCAATAAATTAGGAGGAACAAATGATAACGATGATTGCTCACCACGGTGTGAAGGATTACGAAGCCTGGATAAGTGGGGGGAGGGAGGCTATGAAAAATACTGAACGTAATGCTCAATCTGGTATTGTAGCTAGTAAGGTATATCGAACAGCAGATGGCAGCGGGGTGATTGTCATGCATACATTCAACAATTTAGAGTCAGCTCAGAAATACGAGAAAATGATGCAATCGCCAGATGGCCATGCAATGGTCGAAAAAATGGGCGGCAACCTTCCCATGACCACCTGGCTTGCGGAAGAAGTGGAACTGTAACCCTTGTCTTTCGCTGCAAGAATAACTGAAGGCTCTTGTCGATCTGCAACAAATCTTCAGGAAAAGTATCACTAAAGCCAGGCTGACAAAGTTTTTGTCGGCCTGGCTTTAGTGATACCTAAAAGACAAGATAGTTTGGAGTAACAACGTTTTCCTGGACACGGGGTAGCTCGGGTATTGCAGGATACAAGCATGGAGCGCTCTGTACCCTTTGGGTTAGAGTGAGGTGGATAATGCGCCCACGGTCGGTGTTCGCAAATTGTACAGGCTCTCGATGAACTTAAAAGCATCCGGGGGTGCTGCGCGACCCTTACCAGCGTGCTTCGCAGAGACCCACGCCGAGCTGAGTACTGTCATCATCCTCTCGTGAGTCAGTGTTTCGTTTACCGGTGCGTCTTGCATCTGTTGAACTGATACTTAAAGAAAGATGATGAAATTTGAGGAGAGAAGTATGAAGACAACAATGCTTCCGGAGAAATCCGATAGGAAATCACCAGCGGGTGCAGATATTCGCATTCTGATGGATGGTGAAACGGGCGGAATGATCCACAGTACAGTTCCTCCGCATCAAGTAAATAAAGCGACTGTTCACGCAACAGTGAGTGAATTCTGGTATGTACTGGAGGGACATGGTGAGATTTGGAGAGATGACGGCAAAGAGAGCGACGTCACCGTTCTTGTTCCAGGCATATCAATCGATATTCCAGTAGGAACAGCATTTCAATACCGAAATGTTTCAGATGAAGAATTGAAGTTCATTTGCATAACCATGCCGCCCTGGCCAGGCGAATCAGAGGCTACATATATCAAGGGTATATGGCAACCTACGATTTGATATTGTTGATCTATTGATTGGAAGCGCAGAACAGGGGCGGATGGTTCTCATTCCGTTTTTCCGGTTCCATGTGGCTCGTCTAGATTTTCCCGTAAAAATGCCAGTTCATCCAACGCATTGTATATTTCGACTTCGATCCCATGCTGATTGTGTGTTTTGATGTGATGTTGGGCTAACTCAAGACTATGGATAATGCTGTTGACGTGTATTCTGACGGTTTCCACGTCAATAGATTCTATAACTCTGCCCATAGTTGATTTTCCCGTTCCATCATTTCAATAAACGCAGGTTCCTTTGCAACTGATTTCGAGACTTCCGAAAGCATCTTTGCGGCAAAATATTTACTCCTTGGCAGCACAACATTGGGACAGTGATGGTTTTCCCGTGAGGCTTTCAGGGCCGTTCGCAGATCAGTCGCCAGTTGTATGTGGTCCGTGCTCCGATTACCAAACTACGCTGCTATATTCTGGTCGACGGCAACCATTTATGCGAAAGAGACACATGGCAGAGGCAATATTCATTCTTCCCCCTATGCCAGCCAAGAAGTAGAATCCGGTCCTACTTGTAATTAGCCAACCGATCCATATGGCGGCGTGGCTTCCCACTTGCGGTTTTCTTCCGCAAGCATCGCACCAAACTCCGGTTGCCGGACGACAGCGCGTGAGATGCTCATCACCTTCATCGCGGTTATAAATGTATGCATGGGCAGGATGACATTTGGGTACGTGTGCTCATCCTGAGCTTTAGTGATTGCCCTCTGCAGGTCGGCCGTTAACTGGATATGGGCGGAAGCTGCATCGCGAATCGATTCGTCCACTATTGGATGAGCTGTTAGCATTGTCCGCCACGTAGCAAAGAGTTGGATGACGGCCCCTAATTCTTCGGCGCTGATCGTTGCATACGGTCCTGACACATCGATATCTTTTTGTGTTTCAAAGAAGTAAACGTTACCTGTAGATGGAATATTCATAAATGGTCCTTTTCAAACATGGCTGGATTGCTAAGTTTCGGGAGTATATCATCCACAGTTTGTATGTGACTTTACAAATTTTTTGGGTTTCAGATTTGCAAGGAAGTAGAAATGCCAGGCTCTTGTAAGAGCCAGTCCGCTGCGTAAAATTATGTTGGGTTGGCAATTATCATATCTTTCATTTGAGCCGCCTACCTATTATTGCAATCCGTCCGTCATCGGGCGGATTGCCTCTTAAAAGCCATCCTGCTAAACGCGATGGTATTCCAGATCCGGATTCAAGATCCAACGCGCCAGCGATTCGACCTCCGGCTGATTCAGGTAGTGAACCACGATCCCAAAGCCAGCGCACAATCCGCTCATGCCCTCCCACCAGGCAATACCTTCGTCACCGGGTAGCACAAACTCAAGCACCGTCCTGCGAACAAATGGCAGGGGATATTCCTGTACAGCGAGCAACAACCCCTGGTGAAGGATATCCAACCCTTCCGTCCCCGGCTTTTTCCAGGCCATAGCCTGTCGTTGGAATAGCAGCCGCGGCTCCGGGTCCGGCCAGAACAACTGCAGCAGCCGCAATGTCCAACCCGGCTGGATAGAGGAAATGATCGCCTGGTAGGCATCCTGCGGCCTGACTTCCGGCCGGTCCGGGTCGGCATACAGCTCGGCAAACAAACGCTTTGTGTCGTCCTCGCCGATCAGGACTGCGTGTCCCCCAACCTGATCATAGCCTTTGGACAACACAAAGGTACGTGTAGAACCGACGATCTGTTCCTTCATGATGTCACCCTGAAGACAGATTCTGGAATATTGAGATCCACCGCCCTGAAGCCGGGCCGCATGGGACGGTTCCCGGTTGGAAGCAAGCCCTTACCCGGTTCGAAGCGAAACAAGGGTGAGAAGGAAGGCCGACCTGCCGTACGCTCCACAATAGACGAAACTTCGACAATTTCCCGCACGATCTGCCCGTGCTGTGGATTGCGCTCGATGTATACCGCTGCCGTAACCGCTTCCGCAAACGACTGGGCGATCTGTACTTCCGACATACGCGCTGCATCCGGATGCGCCTGCACTACCTGCAGGAAGCGCGGCCAGACATGCTCGGCGCTGGTGGCATGGATCGTAAAGGCCGAATGCCCATGTCCCGTGGCAGCCGCGCGGATCAACTCCCAGGCTTCCGCCCCGCGCGCTTCGCCGATCACCACTCCATGGGGGCGTGAGCGTAGGGCCGAACGGATCAGGTC
This sequence comes from Bacteroidota bacterium, assembly GCA_050258995.1. Classification (GTDB taxonomy): domain Bacteria; phylum Chloroflexota; class Anaerolineae; order Anaerolineales; family Villigracilaceae; genus Defluviilinea. The sequence goes on along the minus strand of JBLMZU010000544.1, from coordinate 293 downwards.
ATACATGGTCACCGGCGGCGGTCCGCCCCGGATCTCCGGCCGGGTCACCGTATACACGATATTCCCGGTATCACTCTTGCCATCCCCATTCCAACCATTGAGCACAATCTCATTACTGTCTTCCACAATAAACAGCCGGATCGCGCCGCGCGGATAATAGTCCAGCATCTCCTGCAGGATCCGCTGCCCCACAAACGTCTTGCCAGAGCCTGTTGTCCCGGCAATCACCAGGGTGCCGCCATGGACCATCACGCTCAACAGGTAGTTGGCGGCTTCCGGGGTCAGGATGCCGT
>JBLMZU010000543.1:0-3044 GCA_050258995.1 Bacteroidota bacterium | reverse complement strand
AGGGATGCGCCTCTTTTACGGTATGCCGCAGATCGTCGAGAACCGGCGAGGTGGGCAGAAGAAGCACGGACATGATCGTGTTGTGCAGAAAATGGTTGGGGGTAAAGCACAGGATCGAATCGCAATTTGTCACCTGCACGATAGGTTGATTTTGAATGAGAGAAGAGATAAGCCCGGTGCCCTGAAGCGTCATCGTAGAGATGATATTCTCGTCTGGAGAGATGCTTCCCGTCTGGTTGACAGGCCCGTGATATCTTGTTCGGATGACGTCCTGGACCTTTCCTACCAGGGAGCTGTACATGACCCCGCCCCGGCTCGCGTTCCGCAGCTCCCAGGGCAGCGTCACTGCCAGGGCACCCAGTCCAATGAGAAGACAGGCAAACAGCCACTTCCTCCACTGGAGCCTGAATTGGAGAAGGGCAAAGACAGGGATCAGTAAAAGGAGCACCACCCCATGCGGCCGGATCATCATCATCACACCGATGGCACCGCCGACCCACAGGGCATAATGGGGTTTTTGCTCATGCTTTTTCAACCATTCGCACGTGGCAAGAATCACGAGCGCCACGCCGATGGCTGCCGGGAAATCACTCAGGATCATCTTGGGACTTGCCAGGTCGATCATATTGCTGGCCGCGATCGAATTCATCCCCCGGAACATGGCCACCAGAGCAGCAGCAAACCCTGTAGATCGCATATTGAGCGAGCGGCCGATCAAATAAATGATGGCGGGAAGAATGGCAAACATGGCTGCCTGCGCTGTCATCAGCAATTCGTAATTTTGACCGAAGAGGGAATGCAGAAAGACCAAATGACCCAGGTAGAGCGGACGATCGGTGAATGGATTGTTGAAGATATAGATTCCCTGTCCAATTAGGGCGAACTGGCTGCCTGCATCGAAGGCGGCAGCATCGGCGAACGGATAGACCGCATTATTGGGCGGGCGAGGGCCGGTGAACAGGAAACTTTTTTGGAGCGGCTCGCGCGCCCACAGGAATGCTGTTACTGCAAACAGGAGAAAGACAACCAAGAGATCCTTCCGGCCCGAATCCCAATTCCACCCGATCAGCAGGAAGAGCACACCTCCCAGCACGGCCAGGATCAATTGCGACGCAAGGAGTGGAACACCGGCCCCGTACCAGAAGTCCTCCTGCGAAGAGACCCCAAACTTGCTGTAAAGCATCCAGCCCAATACGAGCAGCCCTGCCAGGGACAAAACAAAGCTCACGACATAAACACCGGGAAGCTTGATCCCTTGCGAGAAATCAATTCGTCGAAAGAGAAAAACGGCCAGCGTGGCAATGCAGGTAAGCAGGATAAAGACCATCAGCGGCTGGACGCGCTCCCAATGCGGCTCGAGAGGTCCGGCGCGATAGGAGGGGAGGAAAGAGCCGATCCATCCAAGCCCAAGCCCGATGCCTGCCAGCCGGGCCAGTGCCCGGCTGAAGCGCCCTCCGCCAAACCACTGCTCAAAGGTCCTCTCCGCCCAGGCCGGGTCCCGAGCCACCTTCAATAACATCACAGCAGAAAAAACGAACACCGCCAGGAATCCCAGGACCAGGACCAGGCGTGTCAGGGAAAGCCCCAACACCACCGCACTGCCTGCCTCCGATGTTGAGCGGAACAACGCGATCAGGATGATGAGGGAGCATAACGCTACAAAGGAGATGTAGACGAGAAAAATCCCCCGTGAAGATCTGGTTTGTTGGTTCACAATGATCGATCCACCTCGTTCTTCATTTTACTGCCTGGCATGATATTCCACGTGTGGAGTTCACGACCTGATCAGCGGGTTGTAGACAGCCAGCGTTTCCCGGTTGACCTTGGAAGTGCTGAACTGTTCGACCGCAATTTCCCGACCGGCAGCGCCCATCCGGTTTCGAATGTTCCTGCTGATGATGAGAATTTCCAGTGCATCTGCCAGGGCCTTCGCGTTTCGGACTGGAACGAGCAGACCGTTCACATTGTCGGTCACCACATCCCGGCAGCCGGGGGCATCTGTCGTAACGATGGGTAGTCCACAGGCGGCCGCCTCCAGGAGCGCGTTGGGCACGCCTTCCCGGTAGGAGGGCAGGCAGAAAATATCTGCCTGGGCCAGCGCGGCGGGCATGTCATCCTGCCAGCCCCACCACTCCAGGTCCTCCGACTGTTTCCAGACTTCGATCTGTTGCTCGCCGAGCGAAGCAGGATTGCCCGGGTCGGTTGTCCCCGCCAGGGCGAAGCGGGCGATTACTCCCTTTTGCTTCAACATGCGGGCAGCATCGATATATTCCAACAGACCCTTTGTCACGAGCATGCGGCTGGAAAAGAGCACGACGGGCACTTCCTGAGTCTTGGGGCTGGGACGGAATTTGTCCACGTCCACGCCTGTGCCCATGATCAGGTGGGTCTGCCTGGCTTTCAGGAATCTTCGATGAATAAAGATGTCGCGATCCTCGGGGTTTTCGAAGATTACAGACGTGCGCGGCAGGCTGATGCGATACAGCCAGATGGCCGCCGTTCGCAGCAGGCGCGTCTTAAATCCCTGGTCGATAAAGAGATGCCCCAGGCCGGTGATCGAATTAATGATGCCGCGTATGCCCAGCAGGCGGGCGGCGATCGATCCATAGATCACAGGCTTGATGGTGAAGTGATGGACAATATCCGGCCGGAAGCGACGGTAGAGCTGCACCAACTGCCAGATGGACGTCAGCTCATGAAACGGGTTAAAGCCCTGTCGTGAAAGAGGAAAGGAAATCCAGGGAAAATCGTCATGCTTGAGAAGCTGCTGAAAGCTCCCTGACGGGGATACGAGAATGACGTCATGGCCCTGCGCGCGCAGCTCTCTCGCAAGCGGGAGACGAAAGTTATACAGGTACCAGTCTGTATTGGCAAAGAGGACGATTTTTGACATGGAACAGCTTTTGCTCGAAGTTCGATTCTATGACTATCGTACCCCTGAAAGCAGATCCAGCAGTCTCGGGGCCGTACCCTGGAGATTATACATTTGTTCGGCCCGCTGGCGGCCGGATTGACCCAATTTCAGCCGAAGTTCGGGATCTCCG